>NZ_JBSGET010000142.1:0-23288 GCF_053603035.1 Kitasatospora sp. NPDC004272
GCGGGCCCGGCCGCCGCCCGGGCCGCCGTCCTGCTCGCTGGCCTGGCCGCCGCGGGCTGGGCGCTGGCCCGCTGGGCGGTCCAGGGTCTGGCCCGCGGCGGAGCGCCCGACTGGAAGGTCCTGCTCTCCTTCGCCGTCGGCGCGGTCCTGATCGGCGGTGCCACGGCCCGGTGGACCGCCGCCGGGGCCGACGACGCGGGGGCGGCCCCGGGCGGGGTGGTGGAGCGGGCGGGTTGAACCGGCCGCGGGCGGGTTGAACGGGACGCGGGCGGGCTGAACGGGCTACAGGGGCAGCCGGAACTCGACGCAGCGGTGGGTGCTGCGGTAGCCCAGGGCGCGGTTGACCGCCAGCATGCCGGTGTTGTGCTCGGCGGTGTCGGCGAGCAGACCGGTGATCCCGGGGTGCTCGGCCCTGGTCCAGCGGATCGCCTCGGCCTTCATCGCCCGGGCCAGGCCGCGCCTGCGGTGGGCGGGTCGGACGGCGGTGCCGTAGTGCTGGGCGTCACCGCACCGGTCGGCGGGCAGCACCAGTTCGCTGAAGCCGACCAGGTCGCCGGTGGCCTCCTCGGCCACGGCGACGGTGTGCAGCAGTTCGCCCCGGGCGGCGACCGCCCGCGCGGCGGACAGCACCCGGGCCTCGTCCCAGACCACCTGGCCGAAGCCGGTGTCGCCCATCGGCACGTCGTCCATCGCGGTGCGCGAGCGGGTGAAGGCCGGCAGCCACTCCGCGGGGCAGTGGCCGACCCAGGAGACCAACCGGTAGCCGGGCGGGAGTTCGGCCACCGGGCCGGTGCCGTGGGCGGCGGGGTCGGCGGCGGTGCCCTGAGCGGTGCGGCCGGTGGCCAGGTCCAGCCGGGCGAAGTCGAGGACGAGGGCCGGTTCGAAGCCGCGGTCGGAGAGGAAGGCACCGCCCGGGGAGCCCTCGACCGCCCGGGAGAGCAGCGCGCGGCGCCCCTCCGTCCGGGCGGTGGCCAGCGCGGCCGCGAGCAGTGCCGACCCGACCCCGCGCCGCCGTTCGGCCGGGTGGACGTCCAGGGAGAGCTCACCGAGGTGGGCCTGTTCGGGGGAGGTGAACAGCCGCAGGAAGGCGCTGCCGAGCGGGGCGCCGTCCGGGGCGGCGGCCAGCCAGGCGAGGCGGCGGGCGGAGGAGCTTTCGGCGGGATCGACGAGGGGGGTCAGGCGGAAGGTCACGGGTGGCGGACTCCAGGAGAGGTGGGACGGGCGAGCACCCGCCACCGAAGCAGGACGGCCCGCCCCCGGGCAATCGGATTTCCGACCGCGCGCGGAGCGCGGAGAAGCGGGAAGCACGGGCAAGAGGAGCGAGCAGTTCGGCTGATGGCCAGTCATATCTCGTGTACAAGTGATCTTCTGACGGTTTATCAGGTACACACGACACCCGCGCGGACACTGGTGCGCCCGTGCCCGGGGCGGGATCATCGTCGCTGTGGCGGACCGGTCCGCGTGCGGCTGGCCGGGTGGCGGAGGTGGTGGGCGGATGACCGGGACACGGCTCACGGTGGAGCGGCTGCGGGAACTGGTGGCCGGGGGCGAGGTGGAGACGGTCGTGCTGGCCGTCACCGACATGCAGGGCCGACTGCAGGGCAAGCGCCTGGACGCCGGGTACTTCCTGGCCGAGGTGCTGGCCGACGGCGCCGAGGGCTGCGGGTACCTGCTGGCGGTGGACGTGGAGATGAACACGGTGGACGGCTACACCGTCTCCTCCTGGGAGAGCGGCTACGGGGACCTGGTCTTCGCCCCGGACCCGGCCACCCTGCGGATGGTGCCCTGGCACCCGGCCACCGCCATGGTCCAGTGCGACCTCGCCCACCACGACGGCACCCAGGTGGCGGTCTCGCCCCGCCAGGTGCTGCGCCGCCAGTTGGAACGGCTGGCCGGCTACGGCTGGCGCGCGTACGTGGGCACCGAGCTGGAGTTCATGGTGTTCCGGGACAGCTACGAGCGGGCCTGGGAGAAGCACTACCAGGACCTCACGCCCGTCAACCAGTACAACGTCGACTACTCGATCCTCGGCACCGCCCGGATCGAACCGCTGCTGCGCCGCCTGCGCACCGGTATGGCCGGGGCCGGGCTGACGGTGGAGTCCGCGAAGGGCGAGTGCAACCTCGGGCAGCACGAGATCGCGTTCCGCTACGCCGACGCGCTGACCACCTGCGACGACCACGCCGTCTACAAGACCGGCGCGAAGGAGATCGCCGCGCAGGAGGGCGTCAGCCTCACCTTCATGGCCAAGTACGACCAGCGCGAGGGCAACTCCTGCCACGTGCACCTGAGCCTGCGCGACGAGCGCGGCCGCCCGGTGTTCCCCGGCGAGGGCGCGCACGGCTTCTCCCGGACGATGGAGCACTTCCTCGCCGGGCAGCTCGCCTGCCTCGACCAGTTCGCGCTGCTGCTCGCCCCGACCGTCAACTCGTACAAGCGCTACGTGCCGGGCAGCTTCGCCCCCACCGCGATCGCCTGGGGCCGCGACAACCGGACGTGCGCGCTGCGGGTGGTCGGGCAGGGGGCCTCGCTGCGGTTCGAGAACCGGGTGCCCGGCGGCGACGTCAACCCCTACCTGGCGGTGGCCGCGCTGATCGCCGCCGGGCTGCACGGGGTGGAGCACCAACTGCCGCTGGAGGACGAGTTCACCGGCAACGCCTACGCCTCCGACGCGCCCCGGGTGCCCGCGGCGCTGCGCGAGGCCGTCGACCGGTTCGAGCGCAGCGAGGCCGCCACGGTGGCCTTCGGCAAGGACGTCGTCCGGCACTACGCCCACGCCGGCCGGGTCGAACTCGCCGCCTACGGCGCCGCGGTGACCGACTGGGAGCGCCGCCGCGGCTTCGAGCGGCTGTGACACCAGCACGAGTACGAGCACGAGCAGGACCCGAGCACGAGCGCGAGGAGGAGCAGGTGCCCGAGGAACCCGACCGGTACCGGGTGGTCAACCCCGCCACCGAGGAGGTGATCGCCACCGTCGACCTGGCCGACCCGGCCGCCACCGACGCGGCGATCGCCCGGGCCGCGGCCGCCTTCGAGGGCTGGCGGAAGGTGGCGCCCGGCGACCGGGCCCGGCTGCTGCGCCGCTTCGCCGCCGAAGTGGACGCCGAACGCGAGCAGCTGGCCCTCCTGGAGGTCGCCAACGCCGGGCACACCATCGGCAACGCCCGCTGGGAGGCGGGCAACGCCCGCGACGTCATCGAGTACTACGCGGGCGCCCCCGAGCGGCTGTTCGGCCGACAGATCCCGGTCGCCGGCGGCCTCGACGTCACCTTCCACGAACCGCTCGGCGTGGTCGGCGTGATCGTCCCGTGGAACTTCCCGCTGCCGATCGCCGCCTGGGCGCTGGCCCCCGCGCTGGCCGCGGGGAACACCGTCATCGTCAAACCCGCCGAGCTCACCCCGCTCACCGCACTGCGGCTGGCCGAACTCGCCCTGCGCGCGGGCCTGCCCGAGGGCGTGCTGCAGGTGCTCCCCGGCCGCGGCCCGGTGGTCGGGCAGCGCTTCGTCACCCACCCCGGCGTCCGCAAGGTGGTGTTCACCGGCTCCACCGCCGTCGGGAAATCCGTGATGGCGGGCTGCGCCGCCCAGGTCAAGCCCGTCACGCTCGAACTCGGCGGCAAGAGCGCCAACATCGTCTTCGCCGACGCCGACCTCGACAAGGCCGCCGCCACCGCCCCGTACGCCGTCTTCGACAACGCCGGGCAGGACTGCTGCGCGCGCTCCCGGATCCTGGTCGAGGCGAGCGTGTACGAGGAGTTCCTGGAGCGGCTGGAGCGCGCCGTCCGGGGCGTGCGGGTCGGCGACCCGGCGGACGAGAAGACCGAGATGGGGCCGCTGATCTCGGCCGCGCACCGGGCCCGGGTCGCCTCCTACGTGGACGGCGACACCGAGGTGGCGTTCCGCGGCAGCGCGCCCGAGGGGCCCGGCTTCTGGTGCCCGCCGACGGTGCTGGCGCCGATCGCCCCCGACCACCGGGCGTTCACCGAGGAGGTGTTCGGCCCGGTGGTCGCCGTGGTCCCCTTCCGCGGCGAGAGCGACGCGGTGCGGATCGCCAACGCCACCGAGTACGGCCTGTCCGGTTCGATCTGGACGCGCGACGTGGGCCGGGCGCTGCGGGTGGCCCGGGCGGTGGAGGCGGGCAACCTGTCCGTCAACTCGCACTCCTCGGTGCGCTACTGGACGCCGTTCGGCGGCTTCAAACAGTCCGGCCTGGGCCGCGAACTCGGACCGGACGCCCTGCACGCCTTCACCGAGATCAAGAACGTCTTCATCGCCACGGAGGAATGAGCCACATGAGCAAGCGACTTGAGGGCCGGGTGGCGGTCGTCACCGGCGCGGGCAGCGGCATCGGCCTGGCCACGGTGCGCCGCTTCGCCGCCGAGGGGGCGAAGGTGGTGTGCGCCGACATCGACGAGGAGAGCGGCGCCAAGGCCGCCAACGAGGCCGGCGGCCTGTTCGTGCGCACCGACGTCACCGACGAGGAGCAGGTCCGGGCGCTGTTCGACACCGCCGTCGAGCGCTACGGCAGCCTCGACGTGGCGTTCAACAACGCGGGCATCTCCCCGCCCGACGACGACTCGATCCTGGTCACCGGCCTGGAGGCGTGGAAGCGCGTCCAGGACGTCAACCTGACCTCGGTGTACCTGTGCTGCAAGTACGCGATCGGCCACATGCGGCGGCAGGGCAGGGGCTCGATCATCAACACCGCGTCCTTCGTGGCGGTGATGGGCGCCGCCACCTCGCAGATCTCCTACAGCGCGTCCAAGGGCGGCGTGCTGGCGATGAGCCGTGAGCTGGGCGTGGAGTTCGCCCGCGAGGGCATCCGGGTCAACGCGCTGTGCCCGGGGCCGGTCAACACCCCGCTGCTGCGGGAGCTGTTCGCCGAGGACCCGGAGCGCGCCGCCCGCCGGCTGGTGCACATCCCGCTCGGCCGGTTCGCCGAACCCGAGGAGATCGCCGCCGCGGTGGCCTTCCTGGCCAGCGACGACTCGTCCTTCATGACCGCCAACACCTTCCTGGTGGACGGCGGCATCTCCGGCGCGTACGTCACCCCGCTCCCGTAGCGGACGCGACGGCCGGGCGGGTCCGCGCGGACCCGCCCGGCCGCGCACTCCTACCGGGTCACCGGGTGGTCAGTGCGAGGAGAACGCGTCGCCGCCCACCGCGAGGGCGTCGCCGCCGTTGCCCAGTGCGTCGCCGCCGACGGCCAGCGCGGAGCCGCTGAGCGCCTCGGCGTCCCCGCCGACCGCGCCCGCGTCGCCGCCCTGGGCCGCCGCGTCGCCGCCGACGGCCAGCGCCCCGTGCGGGTGCATGTGGTGGTGGTGGTGGGAGTGGGCGGAGGCGGTGCCCGCCGCGCCGAGCAGGGCGAGACCGGTGAGGAGGGTGGCGGTGGTGACCTTGGCCATGCTGGAACGCATCGAGTTCTCCATGCTCGGCGCCCAACGCCGTGGCGTCGGACGCGGGTTGCTGCCGGACGCGACGATCATCGGCGGCCGCGGGCCCGCACCGCACGCCGCGGGCCGGGCAGTCACCCGGCCGGGGCAAGAGCACCGCCGCGACGGGTGAGCGCGGTACCGCCGGATGCCGTACCGGGTGACGCGCAGGGTTGACGGGCTTGCACCGCAGGGGAGTTGGCTCCGCGTCAGTACGACGATCGGACCGGCAGCTCCATCTCGAACCAGACCACCTTGCCGTCCCGGGTCGCCCGGCTGCCCCAGCGGTGCGCCAACTCGTTGATCAGCAGCATCCCGCGCCCGCCCTCGTCGTGCTCGCCCACCGGCCGCAGCCGCGGCTCCCGGCTGTCCGCGTCCGACACCTCCACCGTCAGCAGCGCCCCCCGGAACAGCCGCAGCTGCAGCGGCGAACCGGCGTGCAGCACCGCGTTGGCCAGCAGCTCCCCGGTCAGCAGCACCACCGGCTCCACCAGCGAGGTCAGCCCCCAGCCGGTCAGCGTCCGCCGGGTGAACTCCCGGGCGTGCCGCAGCAGCGCCGGATCGCCGGACAACGCCAGCGTCGCCAGCCGGTCCGCACCGACCGGCCCGGAGTGCGCCATGATCACCGCCACGTCGTCCTGCCCCAGCGTCGACCCGAACGCCCCCAGCACCGCGTCGCAGCCCTGCTCCAGGGTCGGCTGACGGTGCGTCACCGTCTCGCGCAGCAGCTCCAGCCCCTCGTCCAGGTCCTGCCCGCGCCGCTCCACCAGCCCGTCGGTGTACAGCACCAGCAGCCCGTCCTCGTGCAGCGGGAAGCGCACCGACTCGAACGGCACCCCGCCGACGCCCAGCGGCGCCCCCGGCGGCGGCTCCACCAGCCGGGCCCGGCCGTCCCGGTCGGAGAGCACCGGCGGCAGGTGGCCCGCCGAGGCCAGGACGCACTCCTCGTCGACCGGGTCGAACACCGCGCACACGCAGGTCGCGAACTGGCCCTCGCCCAGCTGCGCGGTCGCCTCGTCCAGCCGCCGCAGCACCCGCGCCGGATCGAGGTCCAGCGTCACCAGCGTCCGCGCCACCGTCCGCAGCTGGCCCATCGTGGCGGCCGCCCGGATGCCGTGCCCCATCACGTCGCCGACGATCAGCGCCACCCGGCCGCCGGTCAGCGGCACCACGTCGAACCAGTCACCGCCGATCTCGTCGCCCACCGTCGAGGGCAGGTACCGGTGCGCGACCTCCAGCCCCGGCGTGCCGTGCACGTCCTGCGGCAGCAGGCTGCGCTGCAGGGTCAGCGCGGTGTCCCGCTCCCGCCGGTACAGCCGGGCGTTGTCGATGCACACCGCCGCCCGGGCCGCCAGCTCCTCGCCCAGCGCCCGGTCCGCCGGGGTGAACGGCTCCGGGTTCGCCAGCCGCACGAACTCCACCCCGCCCAGCACCTGGCCGCGTGCCAGCAGCGGCACCATCAGGTACGAGTGGATCCCGGCGTCCAGGCCCGGCTGGACCCGCTCCGGGTGGGTGACGATCCGGCGCAGCTCGAACTCGTCGACGTGCGGGACCAGCACCGACCGGCCGGTGCGCATCGCCCGGGCGTACAGCTTGGCCGAGTGCGTGGTCTCCCCGACCTGGTCCGCCGCTCCGGTCAGCAGGGTGCCCTCCTCCCGCTCGCCCACCGCGATCGCGCGCAGCGCCACCGAGCCCGAGTCCGGCACCGGCTCCGGGTCCTCGCCGGTCAGCACCGCCTCGCGGATGTCCACCGTCACGAAGTCCGCGAACCGGGGGATCACCACGTCCACCAGCTCCCGCGCGGTGATCGCCAGGTCCAGCGTGGTGCCGATCCGGGTGGACGCCTCGTTCAGCAGCGCCAGCCGCTGCTGCGCGGCCTCCGCCGCCTCCAGCGCCCGCTGCCGCTGCTCGGCCGCGTCCCGCTCCCGGGTGTACAGCAGCGCGTTGTCGATCGACACCGCCGCCCGGGCCGCCAGCTCGCTCGCCAATGCCAGGTCCGTCCGGTCGTACGGCGCCGCGCTCCGGGAGCGGAAGAAGGTGGCCGTGCCGATCGCCGCCCCGCGGGCGATCAGCGGCACCACCATCAGCGAGTGCACCCCCTGGGCCCGGATCGCCCCGCCGCGCACCGGGTCGTCCGCGAACCAGCTCATCGCGGCGCCGTCCGTGCGCGGCACCAGCACCGGCCGGCCGTGCGACAGCGCCCACGCGTACGGCGTGCTCGGGTGCAGCCGCTGCACCGAGCCCACCGGCGCGATCGGGGTCATCCCGCTGTCCGGGACGGTGTGGAACGCCATCCGGCGCAGCACCGCGGTCCGGTCCGCCCGGCCGGGCAGCACGGCCGACTCGCCCCGCACCAGGCCGTCCAGCACCTCCACCACCACGGTGTCGGCCAGGCTCGGCGCGGCGGTCTCGGCCAGTTCCCGGGCCGTGGTGGCCAGGTCCAGCGTGGTGCCGATCCGGGTGGACGCCTCGTTCAGCAGCGCCAGCCGCTGCTGGGCGGCCTCGGCGGCGCTCTCCGCCTCGAAGCGGTCGGTGATGTCCACGACCGTGGTGCACACGCCGAGCACCGTGCCGTCCGGCTGCTCCAGCCGGAAGGTCGACACCGACCAGGCGTGCTCGCGCTCCGGGTCGGCCGCCGTCCGGCCGTGCGTCCGCAGGTCCACCAGCGGCCGGCCGTCGGCCAGGATGCGGCGCATCGTCGCCTCGGCGGTCCGCCCGTTGATCCCCGGCAGCACCTCGGACAGCCGCCGCCCCAGGTGCCGGGAGACCGGCAGCCCGTTGATCCGGGCCAGCGCCTCGTTCAGCCGGACGAAGCGCAGCTCGGTGTCGAAGACCCCCATGCCCACCGGCGACTGCGTGAAGAACCCGTCCAGCACCGCCAGGTCCGCCGCCAGCCGGCGCACCTCGCTGACGTCCGAGGCCACCGCCAGCACCATCGGCGAGCCGTCGCGGTCGAACACCGGGAAGGTCCGGAAGTCGAGCCGCACCAGGTGGCCGTCCCGGTGCCGCACCGGGAACACCCCCGCCCAGGCGCGGCCGCTCAGGATCCGGCCGAACAGCTCCAGCGCCTCCGGGCGCCGCTCCGGGCCCACCAGGATGTCCGCCGCGCGGGTCCCCACCGCCCGCTCCGCCGGGAAGCCGAGCAGGGCTTCCGCGTCCGGGCTCCAGTGCAGGATCCGGCCGTCCGCCGCGATCAGCGCCGTCGCCACCGGGATCGACAGCAGGCCGTCCGGTACCGGCGCGCCGCCCGCCGGATGCGGGGAGGCGGGGCGGAAGCGGGGGATCGTGCGCTGTTCGTCGGTGTCCATCTGGCCACCTGCCGTTCCGGGGGCGGTCACCGCCCTGCCATCGTCGCACGGCGGGCCGCCCACGCCCATACGGGTGACCTCCCGCTAGGGTGGTCCGGATGGACACCCGTCGGACGAACCCCCGGGCGGCGCGCGGTGGTGCGTAGGAAACCCGCCCCGGTCGGCCCGCTGCCGCAGCGCGACGGCATCGACCCCGTGCACGTCAGACTTCCGCCGGACGGGCCCTGGCCGACGGTCCGCGCCTACCTGGAGGAGCGCTACGGCGCCGCCGCCGGAGACGGACGGATCGCGGCCATGCTCGCGGCGGGCGAGTTCGTCGCCGCCGACGGGCCGGTCACCGCCGGGACGCCCTACCGGCCGGGCGGCCACGTCTGGTTCCACCGCGAACCCGGCCCGCCCGAACCCGTGGTGCCCTTCCCCGTCGAGGTCCTGCAGCGCGACGAGCGCATCGTGGTCGCCGACAAGCCGCACTTCCTCGCCACCACCCCGCGCGGCAGCCACGCCACCGAGACCGCCCTCGCCCGGCTGCGCCGCGACCTCGGCCTGCCCCGGCTCAGCCCCGCCCACCGCCTGGACCGGCTCACCGCGGGGGTGGTCCTGTTCGTCGCCGACCCCGCGCTGCGCGGCGCCTACCAGGGCCTGTTCGAGCGCCGCGAGGCCGTCAAGGAGTACGAGGCGGTCGCCCGGTACGAGCCGGCCGCGGCGGCCCGGCTGCCCACCGTGGTGCGCAGCCGGATCCGCAAGGACCGCGGCCGACTCGACGCCTACGAGGAGCCCGGCGAGCCCAACGCGGAGAGCCGGGTCGAGCTGGCCGAGGCCCGCGGCGGCCTGGGCCGCTACCGGCTCGCCCCGCGCACCGGCCGCACCCACCAGCTGCGGGTGCACATGAACGGGCTCGGCCTGCCGATCCTGGGCGACCCGCTCTACCCCGAGGTGCTGGCCGGGGACGCCCCCGAGGACTACCGGCGCCCGCTCCAGCTGCTGGCGCGCTCGCTGGAGTTCACCGACCCGGTGGACGGGCAGCGGCGGCGCTTCACCAGCGGACGGGAGCTGGCGGCCTGGCAGGACCCGGCGGGCTGGTAGGACCCGGCGGGCTGGTAGGGGGGATCGGCCGGCCCGGAGGGGCTGTGGCAGGCCCGCCGGGCCGAGCGGGGGCGGGGACCGGTGGGAGCCCGGCGGGGCGGCTCGGGCCGCTCTGCGCGCGGTGTATTGACGGAAAGTCTAATAACTTCTACCTTCGCGGCAGTGCCACCACTCCACCCTCTCCGCCCCCCACCGCGAAGGAGCCGGCATGCCGCCCCAGCCCGCCCGCACCGCCCCCGACCGGGAGCGCACCGCCGAACGCCTGCTCGCCTCCTCCGCGAAGCTCTCGTTCAACCCCCTCACCGACGTCGACTGGGACGCCGACCCCGTCCCCGGCGCCTACTACTGCCCGCCCCGGCACCTCTCCCTCTACGGCACCCCCCTCTGGGAGCGGATGACCGAAGAACAGCGGATCGAACTCTCCAAGCACGAGGTCGCCTCCATCGCCAGCGTCGGCATCTGGTTCGAGGAGATCCTCATGCAGATGCTGCTGCGCCACGCCTTCGACCGGGACCCGACCAGCAACCACGTCCAGTACGCGCTGACCGAGATCGCCGACGAGTGCCGGCACTCGATCATGTTCGCCCGCATGATCGCCAAGATGGGCGCCCCCGCGTACGGCGCCGGGTTCGTCGCGCACAACCTCGGCCGGCTGTTCAAGGCGATCTCCACCCACAGCCAGACCTTCGGCGGCACCATGTACGTCGAGGAGATCCTGGACGCCTTCCAGCGCGAGGTGATGAACGACGACACCCTCCAGCCGCTCACCCGCCAGGTCTCCCGGATCCACGTCATCGAGGAGTCCCGGCACATCAGCTACGCCCGCGAGGAGCTCGTCCGCAAGCGCCTGGGCCCGGTCCGCCGCCGGTACGAGCAGCTGTTCATCGGACTGATCGTCTACTACGCCACCACCGCGCTGATCCACCCCCGGCTCTACGCCGCCGTCGGCATCGACCCCGAGGTCGGCAGGGCGGCCGCCCGGGCCAACCCGCGCTGGCGGGCCACCAAGACCGAGATGGCCCAGAAGGTCGTCTCGGTGCTCGACCGGGCCGGACTGGTCGGCCGCACCAACCGCTGGCTGCTGCGCGCCGCCGGGGTGGTGGCCTGAGCGGACGGGGCTCCACGCCCCCGCCGGTCCGGTGCGGGGCGGCCGGGTCCGCCCCGGAGGTGCGATCGTGATCGTTCGGTGTCGATGTTGGACTTCCGGTGTTCGGGCGACGCGGATAAAGTGCGTCGTCACCGAACCACCGGGGGGTCCGTTCATGCACCGCGCCACGGCCGGCACGGCCGCCGCCATCGTCCTGCTGCTCAGCACCGTCGCCGGGTGCGGCGGACCGGAACCCTCCGCGGACCGGGCCGCCACCGGCCCTGCCACCGGCGCCGCGGCCCCGGCGTCCGCGACGCCGGCACCGACGGCCGCCGCGTCCACCGGACCGGCCCCGGGGGAGTCGCAGGGGAGCACCCCGGCGAGCCCCGGTACGGGCGGCAGCATCACGGTCGCCTTCGCGGGAGACGTCCACTTCGAGGGCCGCACCGCCTCCCGGCTCGGAGCGGGCAAGGCCGACACCGCCCTCGGCCCGATCTCCGCGACGCTCTCCGCCGCCGACCTGGCGGTGCTCAACCTGGAGACCGCCATCACCGGCCGCGGCAAGGCCGAACCCAAGACCTACACCTTCCGCACCACCCCCAAGGCGCTCGACGCGCTCAAGGACGCCGGTGTCGACGTGGTCTCCCAGGCCAACAACCACGCCGTCGACTTCGGCCCCGACGGCCTCGCCGACACCCTCGCCGCCAAGGCCGCCTCCCCGATCCCGGTGGTCGGCATCGGCAAGGACGCCGAGGAGGCGTACGCCCCGTACGTCGCCACCGTGCGCGGCGTGAAGGTCGCCGTGCTGGGGGCCAGCCAGGTCAACGAGATCACCAACCAGAAGTGGCGGGCCGGCGCCCACAAGCCGGGCATCGCCTCCGCCCTCGACGAGACCGCGCTGCTGCGCGCCGTCACCGCGGCGAAGGCGCAGGCACCGGTGGTCCTGGTCTACCTGCACTGGGGCGACGAGGGCGTGGCCTGCCCGACCCGCGCGCAGAGCGCCCTCGCCAAGAAGCTCGCCGACGCCGGGGCGACCGCCGTGGTCGGCACCCACGCCCACACCATGCTCGGCGCGGGCATGCTCGGCAAGACCTACGTGGCGTACGGCTTCGGCAACTTCCTCTGGTACGGCACCTCGAACTACACCGCCTCCGACGAGACCGGCGTCACCACGCTCACCGTCACCGCCGACGGCCGCGTCACCGGCGAGACCTTCACCCCCGCCCACATCGACGGCCGGGGCGTGCCCGTCCCGCAGAGCGGGAACGCCGCGAAGGCCGCCCAGCAGCGCCGCGACGGCCTGCGCGGCTGCACCGGGCTGGCCGCCGTCCCGAAGTGACGGCGGCCGGCCCGGAGTCGGTCAGCCCAGGTCGAGCACCTGGCCCGGACGGATCAGGTCCGGGTTCTCGCCGACCACCTGCTGGTTGGACCTGTAGAGCTCGGACCAGCCACCGCCCAGCGCGTGCTCGCGGGCGATGGCGGCCAGGGTGTCGCCGGTGGTGACGGTGTACGGCTGCGCGGACGCGGCCGCCGCCGGGGCCGCCGGTGCGGCCGGATCCGGGGCGGTCGACGCGGCCGGGTCCGGAGCCGTCGGTGCGGCCGGGTCCGGAGCCGGGGTTGCCGACGCGGCGGACGCGTCCGGGGCCGCCGTGCTGCCGGTGGGCGAGGGGGCGGGGGTGGTGCCGGTGGTGCCGGAGGAGTCGGCGCTGCCGGACGGGCTGGGCGACGGGGTGACCGGGAGGGTGGGGACCAGGCCGGTCCCGTTGCCGCCGTTCCCGTTCCCGTTGCTGCCGTCGGTGGGCGTGCCCGGGCCGGGCGTGGCGGTCGGGTCGGTGGGCGGCAGCGGGGTGCCGGGGGCGGCCGACGGGGTGCCCGGCGCGGTCGGGGCGTCCGTGGCCGGGGCGTCCGGGGCGGGGCCGGTCGGGGCGGGGGCGCTCGGCTGCGGCTGGGGGTGCGTCAGCTGCAGGTAACGCTCGTACAGGCTCTGGTGGCTGGTCCAGAACCAGGCGCCGTTCTTCTCGTACCAGTACACGTGCGAGACCGGGTCGTAGCCGGGCAGGCCGGAGAACACCGGCGCGGTGTTCCCGCTCGGGACGGTGCTGCCGTCCGGGGCGGCGTTGACCGCCGCGATGCCGCGGGCGCCGCGCAGCGAACCCGTCTCGTCGGCCGAGTCGTTGTCGTCGACGACGCCCGGCGCGGTGGCGGTGCTCAGGCCCGCCTCGTCCACGCACGAGGACCAGGGCGAGGGGCCCTCGGTGGCCAGGATGCGTTCGGCGACGGCGATCTGCTGGCTGCGGGTGGCCCCGTTCGGCAGCGGGGCGAACTGGGTGCCGCCGTAGTCCGTCCAGCGCTGGGCGTTGATCTGCAGGCCGCCGTAGAGGCCGTTGCCCGCGTCGGAGCCCCAGTTCCCTCCGCTTTCGCACTCGGCGACCCGGTCCCAGACCGCGCTGGGGGCGGCGTGCGCGCCGGTCACGGCGAGCAGCGGCAGGGCGATGCCGACGCCGGCCACGCCGGCCACCGCGATCGCGCGCTCGGCTGCCTTCTCCGCCGGACCCTGCCGACGGTGACGTCCCGAACCCGTGAAGAGCATGCGAGATCCTCTCCGCACGCCTGCGAGGTGAGCTGTCGGGTTCGGACCGGGAGGGAGGCCCGGCCGCCGCGTCCGGTCACCCGGTGCGGACGGCTTCACCCCTAGCCGTGGGGGACGGCAACAATCGTGGTTCCCCCGCCCCTGTCCAAGGGTGGTGGTGGTCGACCCGACGGCGCGGCGGACAGGGCTCGGCGTTCTCGCGCGCGGGGCCCGGTGGTGCGGGCTGGGAGGAGCCTATTCACTCGAACGCGGCAATCACAAGCGCGTCGCGCCCGGATCACGCCTTCGTCACGCCGGTTCCCGCGTGGTGAGTGGACGACCTGTTGACGATGTCTCGGGCCGGAGGCGGAGTCGGCCGGGGGCGGGAGGTCGACGGACCGGCTGGAGAAGTGTGGCCGATCGCTGGGATTGGGGGGAAGGCGAACGGGGAAGGCCGACGCACCGGTTGGGTGACAGAGGCAGGCAATTGGTGACAAGTCGCTTGCAGGGTAAGGAAGTTCGGTGAAATCGGGGCATTGTCCGTGTTGCGGATAAATCACGCGACAGGGGGTGCGCGGGCTTCCTACGATCGCCCTGCTCGCCGTCCCGTGCGGCGGGTGCGCTGCTCCGGTCCGTCGGGCTCGTCGGGTCCGTCGGGTGGGCCGGGAGCGCCGGATTCGTCGAGGAGGTCCCGTGCGCGTTCCGATCCCCGAAGTGCTCCGCACCGAGCGCCAGTTCGCCCGGCTGTTCGTCGGGCAGTCGCTGTCGGTCCTGGGGGACCGGGTCTCGTTCGTGGCGCTGCCCTTCGCGGTGCTGGCGATCGGCGGCTCGGCCGCGGACGTCGGCCTGGTCACGGCTGCCGGGCTGCTCCCGCTGCTGGTGTTCACACTGGCCGGGGGCGTCTGGGCGGACCGGATACCGCGGCAGCGCATCATGCTGGCCTCCGACCTGGTGCGCTGCGCCGTCCAGGCGGCCGCCGCCGTGCTGCTGCTCACCGGCACCGCCCGGGTCGGGACGCTGGCGCTGCTGATGGCGCTGTTCGGCGTCGCGGACGCCTTCTTCCTCCCGGCCTCCACCGGGCTGCTGCCCCTGCTCGTCCCCGCCGACCGGCTGCGCGAGGCGAACGCGCTGCGCGGGTTCGTGCAATCGACGTCGCTGGTGGTCGGACCCGCGCTGGCCGGGGTGCTGATCGCGGCGGTCGGGCCCGGCGGTGCGCTGGCGGTGGACGCCGCGAGTTTCGCCGCCAGCGCCGCCGTGCTGGCCCGGCTGGGGCCGGCCGGCGGGGCGGCACCCGACGAGGCGGACGGGGCGGGTGCCGCCGACCCGGAGCGGGCCGAGCGGGCCGAGCGGCCCGGTTTCCTGGCCGAACTGCGGGTCGGCTGGCAGCAGGTGCGCAGCCGGACGTGGGTGTGGTCGGGGATGCTGGCGATAGCGGTCTACCACGTGGTGGTGCTGCCCTCGGTGTTCGTGCTCGGGCCGGTGCTGGCGGAGCGCGAATGGGGCGGTGCCGGCGCGTGGGCCGTGGTGGTCATCGCCTTCGGCCTCGGCGCGATCCTGGGAGACGTCTGCGCCTACCGCCTGAAACCCGCCCGCCCGATGGCCGTCGCCGCGGTGGCGATGGCGGTGGCCTCCTGCCAGGCGCTGGTCATCGGGTCCGGCGCGCCGGTCTGGGTGATCGCCGCGCTGGAGGCGGTCACCGGAGTCGGAGTCTCCCTGTTCTTCGTGCTCTGGGAGACCCTGCTCCAGGTGCACATACCGGAGCGGGTGCTCTCCCGGGTCAGCTCCTACGACCACCTGATCTCCGTGGCCCTGATGCCGCTCGGCCTGGTGCTGGCCGGTCCGCTCTCCGACGGCCTCGGCGTGCGGCCCGCCCTGTTCGGGATGACCGCCCTCGCCGTCCCGGCCGCGCTCGCCCTGCTCGCCCTCCCCGCCGTCCGCCGGCTGCCCGCGAGCCCGCCGGGCGGGGGCGACGCGGTCCCCGGACCCCGGGGGCCCGTGCCGGAGGCGGTGACGGGCGCATGACCCCGCCCGTGGATCCAGTGGTCCGCGGAACAGCGGAACAGCGGAACAGCGGGCAGCGGTGCGAAGTAGCGGAGGAGCAGGGGACGGGAGAGGAGGGAGGCCCGCCCCGCCGGCGCCTTCGGCCAGTGGGGCTACGGGGTCAGCGGTACTCGCAGAGGTACGCCGTGTCGATCGAGACCTGGAGCTGGAACTTGCTGTCACCCGGAACGGAGAACCGCTCGCCGGCGGAGAAGGTCTGCCACTCCTCGGCGCCCGGGAGCTTGACGGTCAGCGCGCCGCTGACCACGTGCATGACCTCCGGCGCGGCGGTGCCGAACTCGTACTCGCCGGGGGCCATCACGCCCACGGTGGCCGGGCCGTCGGCCGAGGTGAAGGCGACCGACTTGACCGTGCCGTCGAAGTATTCGTTGACCTTGAGCATGCGCGTTCTCCTGCGGAAGGTGTGCGGAACGGCGGCCGGGGCGTCGCGCGCCCGGCCGCGGCGGGGGCGAGCCTATCGGCGCGGGCCGTCCGGTGGTCGCGGGTGTCCGCTGGTTGGTCACCGGCCGGCGGCGGCCCCCGGCGGGGGGTGGAACGCGGCGCGCAGGGCGGTGGGTTCGCCGTTCCCGGCCTTGGGCGCACCGGCGCCAGGCGGGGCAGCCGGGGCAGGCGGAGGCCCGGCCCGCGGGGGTGGCGGCGGGCCGGGCCCGGGGCGTCCGGACGGGGACGCCGGGGAGGGAGGATCAGCCGAGCGCGATGCCCGGGTAGAGCGGGTGGTCGGCGAGCAGGTCGACCGCGCGCTTGGCGACGGAGTCGCGGACGGCCCCGTCCAGCGCGTACTGCGCCTTGGAGGAGCCGACCGGGGTGGTCGCCGTCAGCACGGTGTGGATCAGCTCGGCGACCTCGTCCAGCTCCGCCGCGCCCAGCCCGCGGGTGGTCAGCGCGGGCGTGCCGAGCCGGATGCCGGAGGTGTACCAGGCGCCGTTCGGGTCCTGCGGCACGGCGTTGCGGTTGGTGACGATGCCGGAGTCCAGCAGCGCCGCCTCCGCCTGACGGCCGGTCAGGCCGTACGAGGAGACGTCCGCCAGCACCAGGTGGTTGTCGGTACCGCCGGTCACCAGCGTGGCGCCGCGCGCCAGCAGGCCCTCGGCGAGCGCCCGGGCGTTGTCGACCACCTGCCGGGCGTACACCTGGAACTCGGGGCGGCGGGCCTCGGCGAACGCCACCGCCTTCGCCGCCATCACGTGCGACAGCGGGCCGCCGAGCACCAGCGGGCAGCCCCGGTCGACGTGCTCGGCCAGTTCCGAGGTGCACAGCACCATGCCGCCGCGCGGGCCGCGCAGCGACTTGTGCGTGGTGGTGGTGACGATCTGGGCGTGCGCCACCGGGTCGAAGTCCCCGGTCAGCACCTTGCCCGCGACCAGGCCCGCGAAGTGCGCCATGTCGACCATCAGGGTCGCGCCGACCTCGTCCGCGATCTCCCGCATCCGGCGGAAGTTCACCAGCCGCGGGTACGCCGAGTACCCGGCGACCAGGATCAGCGGCTTGAACTCCAGGGCGATCCGCCGCACCTCGTCGTAGTCGACCAGGCCGGTGGCCGGGTCCGTCCCGTAGCTGCGCTGGTCGAACATCTTGCCCGAGATGTTCGGCCGGAAGCCGTGGGTGAGGTGGCCGCCCGCGTCCAGCGACATGCCCAGCATCCGCTGGTTGCCCAGCTCGCGGCGCAGCTCGGCCCAGTCCTGCTCGCTCAGGTCGTTGACGTTGCGCACGCCGGCGCGCCGCAGCGCCGGGCTCTCCACCCGCTGCGAGAGCACCGCCCAGAACGCCACCAGGTTGGCGTCGATCCCGGAGTGCGGCTGCACGTACGCGTGCTCCGCGCCGAACAGCTCGCGGGCGTGCTCGGCCGCCAGCTCCTCCACGGTGTCCACGTTGCGGCAGCCCGCGTAGAAGCGGCGGCCCGGCGTGCCCTCCGCGTACTTGTCACTCAGCCAGTTGCCCATCGCCAGCAGCACGGCGGGCGAGGCGTAGTTCTCGCTGGCGATCAGCTTCAGCGAGGCGCGCTGGTCGGTCAGCTCCCCGGAGATCGCCGCGGCGATCCGGGGCTCGACGGCGCGCACCACGTCCAGGGCGCTGCGGAAGGCGGTGTCGGCGGCGGGGCTGCCGAAGGTGTGGGCGGACACGGACTCGACCACGGGCGGTCTCCTCGTAGTACGGAACGACGATTCGGACGGCCCAGGCGCACGGCGACAGCACGCGGTGCCCGGGGGCACCGCACGGAGCCGCTTCCCGATGGTGACTTCCATCCCAGCGCGCCAGTCACGGCTCACCGCGATGCTACCAACCGGCGGGCCGGCACCGGGAGGGGGTCCGGGAGGGGGCCCGGGAGGGGGTCCGCGGAGGAGGGCGGAGGGTGCGTGGGAGAAATCCCCTGGTGCGCCGGGGGCGGGCGTCGGCATGATCGGGCACATGACATGGACCGTCCCCGCCACCACCCGTACCGGCGGCTCGCTCACCGCGCCCGAGACCGAGCTGCTGCCGGACTACCTCGCCTGGCACCGCGCCACCTTCCTGCACAAGTGCGCCGGCCTGACCGGCGAACAGCTCGCGCTGCGCCCGCTGCCCGCGAGTTCGCTCTCGCTGCTCGGGCTGATGCGCCACCTGGCCAAGGTGGAGCGGACGTGGTTCCGGATCCGCTACGCCGCCCAGGACGTCCCGCCGCTGCACGCGGTGGAGGGCCACAAGGACGCCGACTTCGACCTGCTGGAGCCGGAGCGGGCCGAGCAGGAGTACCTGGCGCTGCTGGAGGAGCAGCGGCTCGCCGACCTGGCGGTGGCCGGGGCCGGGCTGGACGAGCAACTGGCCGCGTACGGGGAGGAGATGTCCCTGCGGATGACGTACCTGCACGTCATCACCGAGTACGCCCGCCACAACGGCCACGCCGACCTGCTGCGCGAGCACACCGACGGGGTGACCGGCGGCTGAACGGGGAGGCTCCGGCGGGCGAAGTCCCCTGCCGGGCAGGGGAGCTGAAGCGGACCCCGATCGAACGGATCGTCAGATGAGCGGATAGCATACTGAGTATGGGACCTCTCGAACCGAACGTGCCCGAGCTGATCCTCGGACTGATCGTCTTCTTCGCCCTCTTCTGGGCGCTCGGCAAGGTGCTGCTGCCCCGCATCGAACGCACCCTCGCCGAACGCCACGACAAGACCGACGGCGGGATCGCCCGCGCGGAGGCGGCCCGGGCCGAGGCGGAACGCATCCGCCAGGAGTTCCAGGCCGAACTCGCCGCCGCCCGGCACGAGGCCGCCGCCATCCGGCAGACCGCCGCCGAGGAGGGCGCGGCCCTGGTCGCCGCCCTGCGGGCGGAGGCGCTGCAGCAGCGCGAGCGGCTGGTGGCCGAGGCGCAGGTGCAGCTGGCCGCGGACAAGGTGCTGGCCGAGGCCGAACTGCGCGAGGACGTCATCAAGCTGGCGTCCGAGCTGGCCTCCCGGGTGGTCGGCGAACCGCTCGGCGACCTGCCCTCCACCCGCGCCGTCACGGAGGAGTTCCGCAACCGCACCGAGGTCTGACACCCCGCCGGGGGGAGAGCGGACGGGCCGCCCGGTCCCGAGCGCGAGGCTCGTGGACCGGGCGGCCCGCCCGTTCGCGCGGGTGGCTCAGGAGCACGGGCCGTCGTCGGCCCACACCCCCCACTGGCCGCTGGCGGACGGGTTCTCGTTCAGGGTCCACCACTTGGCGTGGTAGTTGTGGCCGCCGTAGCTGGCCTTGTCGTTCGCCACGTAGGTGGTGGAGGCGGACCAGGCCGGGCTGCAGGTGCCGGTGCCGGTGCTCGGGGAGGAGCTGGTCCCGGTGCTCGGCGAGGTGCTGCTGCTCGGCGACGGGGAGGTGGTGGGCGGGGTCGCGCCGGCGAACTTCACGGTGTACTTGGTGAAGTCCCAGTCGTTCTGGGCCACGCTGGAGCAGGCGCCGGACAGGCCGGGGTCGACCGTGCCGGGGCACTGCCGGTCGCGGTTGACGGACCAGTAGGTGTACCGGGCCAGCTTGTGCGCGGTGGCGAAGTCCAGCACGGTCTGGAAGTCCGCCTGCCTGAAGTACTCGGCGGCGTCGGTGCGGCCGTTCATCATCGACACGCCCTCGTGGGCGTACGCGGTGGCCTCGTTCCAGCCGAAGGTGCTCTGCAGGAGCTGGTTGAACTTCACCAGCGCGTCGGTCTGCGCCGAGGCCCCGCTGAAGCCGCCGTCGAACGGCATGATCGAGTAGTTGTTCGGGGTGAAGCCCTGGGACTTCGCCTCCAGCAGCATCTGGGTGCCGAACCAGCCGGTGCCGGCGTTGGTGCCCGCGGTGGTGATGGAGATGTAGATGCCCGGGTTGTTCTGCTGCAGGATCCGGGCCGCGCCGATCTCGTTGTGGATGGCGGCGGTGTTCTCGTACTCCGGCTCCTCCAGGTCGAAGTCGATCGCCTTGAGGTTGTACTTGGTGACGACCTTCTGGTACGCCGCGGCGGTCGCCTCCGGGGTGCCGCAGGTCTGGCCGAGCTTGGTGCCGCCGTAGCCGCCCACCGACACCGAGACGTCGCCGCCCTTGTTGCGGATGGTCTGGATCACGGCCGGCATCGTGGTGTCGGTGTCGATCGAGGAGGTGCCGCCCCAGGACGGGCTGCAGGTGTTGCCCTGGGCCAGGATGAAGGCCAGCTGGAACGCCTTCTGGCCGGTGGCGTCCATCACGGCGGCGGCGTCCGGCGGGCTGTTGTCCTCCGGCATCAGGTACGGCGCGGAGGCGTACCAGTTGGAGCCGAGCCCGGCCGTGGTCGCGGCGTTGGCCGGGCCGGAGGCGGCGACCGCCGAGACGGCGCCGGCCAGCAGGCCGAACACGGACAGGGCGACTGCGGCGGAGCGCCTGGTGCGGCGGGTCCGGGCCGGGGCGGTGGCGGGGGTGCGTGGGGGAAGTGCGCGTTCCATCGAGGACCTCTCCAGGAGGCGGCGAGGACGGCGGCCCGGACGCGCGGCAGGTGGGGGTGCGCGGCCGGGTCAACGGTCGGGTGCCTAGCCGAGGTTGACGTGACTGCCACTGGTATAGACCTGTGTGGGGTCGCCGTCAACCCTTGCCGCCGCACTCCGGGAGGCCCGTTCCAGGGTGCGGTCAAATCGCGGCAAAGCACTGGTCAAAGCGGGTGCGGCGGGCTCGCTGACGGCCCGTCAGGCGGCGGGCAGGTAGGACTCCAGGCCGCGCAGGAACACCTCGATCTTGAAGGCGTAGCGCTCGTCGCCCTCGCCGGTCACCATGGTGTCCGCCATCCGCTGCAGATTCGGGAAGCGGTCGGCCGGGAGCGCCAGCAGGAAGCCGTGCAGCTGGCCGAAGTACTCGCCGATGTCCGTCCCGCGGGCGATCCGCTCCGCGTACACCGACGCCTCGTACGCGTCGGTGTCGATCAGCTGGCCGAGCCCGTCCAGCGCCCAGGCGGCGACCTGGGGCGGCAGGCCGACCCGGAGCAGCAGGTCGAGCAGGAACTCGGTGATCCCCAACTGGCTCTCGCCCAGCGGGATGCTGCCCAGCGAGACCAGCGACACGTCCCGGTGGGAGGTCAGCACCCGCTGCGCCTCGAAGCAGATCTCGGTGATCTGCTCCTTCCAGCGCTCGGGCTCCGGCCGGAGCGGCATCCGGATCTCCGAGACCACCCGCTCCAGCACCAGGTCGAGCAGCTCCTCCTTGTTGGAGACGTGCGCGTAGAGCGAGGCGGGGCCGGTGCCCAGCTCCTGGGCGACCCGGCGCATCGTCACCCCGGACAGGCCCTCGGCGTCCAGCACCCGCACCGCGGTCTCCACGATCAGCGAGCGGCTGAGCGGCTGCCGCGGCTCCGCCTTGCGGGGCTTGTGCCACGGGATCTCGGGCATCCGCGCGGACATCTGGTCACCTGCTTTCGCTGGACGTTCCGTCGGCGATCATCGTACTCCGGGCGAACGCCGTTCGACGGGTGTGCGAAGCGCCGCCGCCCGGGGTCGGCTCGGTGTGGGCCGGGGCCGGGCGGCGGGCCAGGGGGCGGGCAGGCGGGGGCGGGTCGGGGCCGGGGTGGGGGACGGGTCGGGGTCGGGTCGGGGAGAAGTCAGGGGAAATCCGTTTGACGGGAACGCCGCTCGACTCGTAGAACGGTGTTCGTCCAAGGAAACACCGTTCAATCGCGCGGCCCCCGTCCTCCGCGCCTGGTAGCAAACAGGAGCTGTCATGACCGACGCGGTCGGCCCCACCACCGCGGCGCCGCCCTCCGGCGCCGCCGCCGAACCCTACCGCTGGCGCTGGGTCGCGCTGTTCGTCATCCTCGCCGCCGAGGTGATGGACCTGCTGGACTCGCTGGTGACCAACATCGCCGCCCCCGCGATCCGGGCGGACATCGGCGGCGGCGAGTCCACCATCCAGTGGCTCGGCGCGGCGTACACGCTGGCGATGGCCATCGGCCTGATCACCGGTGGTCGGCTGGGCGACATCTTCGGCCGCCGCCGGATGTTCATGATCGGCGCGGCCGGGTTCACCCTCGGCTCGCTGGCCTGCGGCCTGGCCCAGGAGCCCTGGCAGCTGGTCGCCGCGCGGGTGCTGCAGGGCCTGCTGGGCGCGGTGATGCTGCCGCAGGGCCTGGGCATCATGAAGGAGATCTTCTCGCCCAAGGAGCAGGGCGCGGCCTTCGGCATGTTCGGCCCGGTGATGGGCCTGTCGACGGTCGGCGGCCCGATCCTGGCCGGCTGGCTGGTCGACGCCGACCTGGCGGGCACCGGCTGGCGGATGATCTTCCTGATCAACATCCCGCTCGGCGTGTTCGCCTTCGTCGGCGGCCGGGTCTTCCTGCCCGCCCGGGATCAGGGCCGGACCGTCCGGCTCGACCTGCTGGGCGCGCTGCTGGCCGCCGTCGGCGCGGCCGCGGTCATCTACCCGCTGGTCCAGGGCCGCGAGCACGACTGGCCGCTGTGGGCGTTCGCGCTGCTGGCGGTGGGCGTGGCGCTGTTCGGCCTGTTCGGCTGGTACGAGGCCCGCCGCAAGGCGTCCGGGGCCGACCCGCTGGTCGAGCCCAGCCTGTTCGCCAAGCGCGGCTTCAGCGGCGGCATGGCGCTCGGCCTGGTCTTCTTCACCGCGATGACCGGCTTCTGGCTGACGTTCAGCCTGTACACCCAGCTCGGCCTGCACTACAGCGCCTTCAAGTCCGGCCTGACGGGCATCCCGTCCTCGATCGGCATGGTGATCGCGTTCGTCGCCTCCCAGGCGCTGCAGAAGTACGGCCGCAAGGTGATGCACGTGGGCCTGGTGGTGATGCTGGCCGGCGTGCTGGGCCTGATGTACACCCTGCACAGCCAGGGCGCGGCGGTCACGCCGTGGCAGATGGTGCCCGCGCTGGCGGTCAGCGGTCTGGGCATGGGCCTGGTGATGGCCCCGTTCTTCGGCATGGTGCTGGCCTCGGTGGAGCCGCACGAGACCGGCTCGGCCTCGGGCACGCTGACCTCGGTGCAGCAGCTCGGCGCGGCCCTGGGAAGCGCGATCCTGGGCACCGTCTTCTTCGAGAGCCTGAAGAGCTCGGGCTTCGCCGACGCCGAGCAGGTCACCCTGTGGGCCGAGGCGGGCCTGCTGGTGGTGGTCTTCGCGGCGATCTTCCTGCTGCCGATGCACGGCCGCCCCGAGCACGAGGGCGCCGAGGAGGGCGGCCCCGAGGGCGCGCTCCGCACGGCGGACGAGCACCAGCCCGCCTGACGCCCGGACGGGCCGGCGGCCCGGAGCACCGTGCTCCGGGGCACCGAAGAGCACACCACTGAACGCCCGGCACAACC
>NZ_JBSGET010000143.1:0-22915 GCF_053603035.1 Kitasatospora sp. NPDC004272
GCCCCGCAGCCGGCCCCGGCCCCGGCGCAGAGCCCGGCCCCGGCCCCGGCCCCGGTGGCGCAGGCCGCCCCGGTGCCGCAGACACCCGCCCCCGAGCCGGTCCAACCCGGCCTGTGGCTGGCCGCCTTCACCAACGGCGTCAACGGCACCGCGCCGTCCGCCGGACCCGGCGGCCCCGGCCACGCCAGTGACGAATCAGCAGGGAAAGGCGACAAGTGATTCAGCAACGGACCAACATGGACTGGATGCTCAGGGACCTCGCGGAGACCGTCCCGTGCATCCGGCACGTCATCGTCCTGTCGGCCGACGGCCTGCGGCTGGCCCAGCACGGCACCGACCCCGACACCGCGGACCGGCTGGCCGCCGCCTGCGCCGGGCTGCAGAGCCTGGCCAACGCGGTCGGCCACGAGTTCCCGGGCGGCGACGGGCGGATGCGGCTGGTGGTGATCGAGGTCGGCGGCGGGTTCTTCTACCTGATGGCGGCCGGCTCCCGGGCCTACCTGGCGGTCCTCGCCGACGAGGGCGTGGACGCCGGGCTGGTCGGCCAGCGGATGCGCGACCTGGTCGCCCGGATCGGCGAGCACCTGACCACCCCCGTCCGCGGCAGCGAGCAGATCGCGTGATCCGCACCGCCGCCGGACGGACCGGCCGCCGGGCCGCGTCACCGGCCGCAGGCGCCCGGCCCGCGGCGGCAGCAGCAAGAACAGCGGCGGTAGCAGCGACGACAGCGGCGGCCGTGGCGACAGCGGCCACGGGGCCGACCGGAACGACCGGGAGGGCCGGGCCGACCTGCCCCACCGGAACACCGCCGACGGGCCGACCGGCCGCCGGCCACACCGAGGTGCGGGGATGAGCAACCAGGACTGGGCGGACGCCAACCCGGAGCGGCTGTACGTGATCAGCGGGGGGCGCGACCGCAAGTCCGCCACCGCCGGGTTCGACCTGGTCACGCTGGTCGTCGCCCGCGCCCGGCCCGAACCCACCATGCAGCCCGAGCACGCCGCGATCCTGCGGATCTGCTCCTCCCCGCTGTCGGTCGCCGAGATCTCCGCGTACCTGCGGCTGCCGAACAGCCTGGTCACCGTCCTGCTCGCGGACCTGCTCGCCGAACGCCGGATCGAGGTCCGCGCCCCCGTCCCGCCGGCCGCCCTTCCCGACCTTTCCCTGCTGGAGGCAGTGATCCATGGACTTCAACGGCTCTGAGCCGCGCGGGCCGCGCGAGGCCGAGCTGCTCCCGGCGACCGTGGCCACCGCCGTCAAGGTCGTCATCGTCGGCGGCTTCGGGGTCGGCAAGACCACCCTGGTCGGCGCGGTCAGCGAGATCCGCCCGCTGACCACCGAGGAGACCATGACCGAGGCCGGCGTCGGCATCGACGACCTGGCCGGGGTGGAGCGCAAGAGCTCCACCACCGTCGCGATGGACTTCGGCCGGATCACCATCAGCGACGAACTGGTGCTCTACGTCTTCGGCACGCCCGGCCAGGAGCGCTTCTGGTTCCTCTGGAACGGCCTGTTCGAGGGCGCGCTCGGCGCGGTCGTGCTGGTCGACACCCGCCGCCTGGAGGTCTCCTTCGACGTGCTGGGCCGGCTGGAGGACCGCGGCGTCCCGTTCGTGGTCGCGATCAACGGCTTCCCCGAGTCGCCCGGCTACCCCGTCGACGAGCTGCGCGCCGCGCTCGACCTGCCGCACCACGTGCCGATCGTCCAGTGCGACGCCCGCTCCCGGGAGTCCAGCCGGGACGTGCTGATGGCCCTGATGCGCTACCTGTACGACCTCGCCGCCCGGCCCGCGGGGACGGCCGCGGCCGCCCAGCCGGTCGGCTGACGCCCGGCCGGGCAGTCGGTCGGCCGGGCAGTCGGCCGGCGTCCGGCCGGCGGTCCACCCATTCATCCTTTTCGCACCGGAGTTGTTGCCCCGTGACGTACGAAGAGCACGCGTACCAGGGCGGGCTCGTCCCGCCGCCCGGCTGTCCCGCCCACCGCGCCGGCGGCGGGCCGGGGGGCGGCGAACTGCTGCGGCTGTTCGGCCCCGAGGCCGAGGCCGACCCGGCCGGTTTCTACGAGAAGCTGCGCGCCGAGCACGGCGAGGTGGCCCCCGTACTGCTGCACGGCGACCTGCCGGCCTGGCTGGTGCTCGGCTACTCGGCCAACCTGACCGCGATGCGCACCCCGTCCCGGTTCTCCCGCGACTCGCGGCGCTGGACCGAGTTCCGCCAGGGCCGGGTCGCCCCCGACTCGCCGGTGCTGCCGGTGATCGCCTGGCAGCCGACCTGCTCCTTCGTCGACGGCGAGGAGCACCGGCGGCTGCGCACCGCCGTCACCGACGGCCTGAACCGCTTCGACCGGCGCGGCATGCGGCGCTTCGTCACCCGCTTCTCCGACCAGCTGATCGCCGGGTTCGGCGACAGCGGCCGGGTCGACCTGGTCTCCCAGTTCGCCGAGCACCTGCCGATGCTGGTGATGACCCAACTCCTCGGCATGCCCGAGGAGTACGGCCCGCGACTGGTCGAGGCCGCCCGCGACCTGGTCAAGGGCACCGAGACGGCCGTCGCCAGCAACGAGTACGTGGTCGAGTCGCTGCGCCGCACCGTGGAGCGCAAGCGCAGCGAGCCCGGGCAGGACCTGGTGACCTGGCTGATCGAGCACGAGTCCGGGCTGAACGAGGAGGAGGTGCTGGAGCACCTGCGCTCGGTGCTGCTCGCCGCCAACGAGACCACCAGCAACCTGATCTCCGAGACGCTGAAGATGGTCCTCACCGACAGCCGGTTCCGCGCCCACCTGTCCGGCGGCCAGATGACCCTGCCCGACGCCCTCGACCAAGTCCTGTGGGACTCGCCGCCGTTCATGCTGGTGCCGGGCCGCTGGGCGACCGGCGACACCGAACTCGGCGGACGCGCGATCAAGGCCGGGGACATGCTGCTGCTCGGCGTCGCGGCGGGCAACGCCGACCCGGTGGTCCGGCCCGACCTGGACACCCCGCTGTTCGGCAACCGCTCGCACCTGGCGTTCGGCAGCGGCCCGCACGAGTGCCCCGGGCAGGAGATCGGCCGGGCGATCGCCGAATCCGGCATCGACATCCTGCTGACCCGGCTCCCCGATCTGCAACTCTCGGTCGAGGAGAGCGAGTTGGTGTGGCGGGGCAACTGGATGTCGCGCCACCTGGCCGAGCTGCCGGCCCGGTTCACCCCGCGCTCCGAGCTGTATCCGCAGCAGGCGGCCGGGGCCGCGGGCGCGGCCGCGGGGGCCGGGACGGGAATGGCCGGGGGTGCGGGGACGCTGGCGTCGACGCCGTCCGCCGCGCCAGTTGCGCCGGCTGCTCCGACTGCTTCGGGGGCGACCGTTCCCGGTCCGCGGTCGGCGGTCAGGCCGCCGCTGCCGCCCGCACCGCCGGTGGTGCCGCCGCAGCGGCGCGGGTGGTGGAGCACGCTGCTGGCCCGGCTGCGGGGCTGAGCGGAGGGGGCGGTCCGCCGGGCGGGGTCAGAACGGCCGGGGCAGGCCGCCCACCGCCATCAGGGCGAGCAGGGCCAGCGCGATCAGCAGCAGGACGGCCAGTTCGCCCCACAGCAGCCGCCGGTCGTGCGGCGGTCCGCCGGAGTCGGTTCGGCGGCCCGCCGCCGCACCGGCTCGGTGGTGTCGACGGTGTCGGTGGTGTCGGCCGTGGCAGGCGTACACCAGCAGCATGAGCAGGTGACCGGTGGGCGGCCCGGCGCCCGCCAGCAGCCGCAGGAACAGCCCGGGCAGGGCGGTGACCAGCAGGATCGCGGTGGCGACCGGGCCCGGGTAGATCAGTGCCTCGCGCCAGCAGCGGCGGAAGGTGCGCGGGTCGACCAGTGGTGGTTGAGGGTGTGCGCCTTGCCCTGGCCGCCGTGCTCGCGGCGCAGGTGCACCACCTGCCCCGGGTGGCGGCTGGTCAACTCGGCCAGCACGGGTCCGGAGGCCCGGATCAAGTGGCTTTGGTCCTGGTTCACCCGCGGCGTCAGCGGGGAGGCCGCGACCCGCGGGCCGCCGTCGCCCGGGCCGTCGCCGCCCGGGCCGCCGCCTCGGCGAAGGCGCGGACGAACGGGTGCGGGCCCTCGTGCTCCGGGGACAGCTCCGGCTGGAACAGCGTCGCCAACCAGAAGGGGTGGGACGGCAGTTCGGCGACCCGGACGGCACCGTCCGGGTCGTGCCCGGTGAACCGCATCCCGTGCGCCCGCAGCGCCTCCAGGTAGCCGGGGGCGAGCGTGTAGCCGCAGTTGTAACGGGCGGTGGCCCGCTCCGCGCCCAGCAGCCGGTGCGCGGCCGAACCAGAGGAGAGCCGGATCCCGCCCTCCTGCCGGTACAGCGAGCAGGACAGCGGCACGATCACCAACTCCCCGGCTTCGGGCTGCTGTTCGGCGTGCGCCGCCCCGGTGATGCCGCACGCGTGCCGGGCGAACTCCAGCACCGCGTGCTGGAACCCGCCGCACGTCCCCAGGAACGGCACCCCCCGCTCCCGGGCCGTCCGGGCCGCCGCCACCGCCCCCGCCTCACTGCGGTACGGGCTGCCCGGCACCAGCCAGATCCCGTCGAACTCCGCCAGCTCCGCCGGGTCCACCTCCGCCGTCCCCACCCAGTACGGCTCGACGGCCGGTCCGCCCGCGTCCGGCAGCGCGGCCAGCATCCGCGGCCCCTGCCGGTGCGCCGGGACGTGCGGGGAACGGTCGCCGACCAGGGCGATCCGGGCGCTCCGGGCGATTCCGGCGCTGGGGGCGCTGGGGGCGGGGCCGGCGGTCGGGGCGGCCGGGGTGGTGCGGGGGGCGTTCGCTGCGGTCTCCATGCCCAGTCATCCTGGCCGCGCTCCGCCGGGGCGGTCCAACACGCGTTCCTGCTGGCCGATCAGCGCCGCTGATCGGCCCGTCCGGCGGGGGCCGCACACTGGTGGGCGTGGATTCGCACCTGCTCAGGACGCTCGTCACGGTGGCCCGGCTCGGCTCGTTCTCCGCGGCCGCCCTGGAACTCGGCTACACCCAGTCCGCGGTGTCGCAGCAGATCGCCGCGCTGGAGGGCGAGTTGGGCGCGCCGCTGCTGCACCGGCGGCCGGTCGGGCCGACCCCGGCCGGGGAGCGGATGATCGAGCACGCCCGGCTGCTGCTGGAGCGGATGGACGCCGCCCGGGCCGACGTCCGGCGGCTCTCCGGCCCCGAGCGGCCCGAACTGCTGCTCGCGGCCTCCCCGTTGGGGCTGGACGCCACGGTCGCGCGGGCCCTCGCCCGGGTGCGGGAGGCGGAACCGCGGCTACGGATCCGGGTCCGGGTGCTGCCCCGGCGGGCGGTGGCCGTCGAGGTCGCCGCCGGACGCTGCGCGATCGGCGTCACCGACGGCTACACCGCCCCTGGCGGACCGCTGGCCCTGGGCGACCTCGGACCCGTCCGGCAGGCCGGACTGGGGGAGCAGCCGTGCGCGGTGCTCTGCCCGGCGGGCCACCCGCTGCGCCGCCGGACGGCCGTCGACCTCGACCGGCTCGCCGACGCGTCCTGGCTCGACGCCTCCGGCATCGCCGCCCCGCTGGCCGACCTGCGCGTCCTGACCGGCGGCGCCTTCCCGGCCGCCGCCGGCTACGAGGGCCAGGACGCGACCGCACTGCTCACCCTGTGCGCGACGGGCCACGGCCTCGCGGTGCTCCCGCACACCCTCGCCGCCGGCACCGGGGCGCCGGCCGGGACGGTGGCCCTGCCGGTGCGCACCCCCCGGCTGGTGCACCGGCGGGAGGCGCTCTTCACCCCGGCCCTGGACGGCCCGGCCCGGGCCCTCCTGGACGCGCTGCCGCGCGGAGGGTGAGGGGCGCGGATCCCCGGCGGCCAGCGGTGCGGCCCACCAGCCGCCGGGGCGCTCCCGGCGGCTCCGGGCCTTCCGGCCTCCAGGCCCCGGCCTCCGGGCCTCCGGGCCTTCCGGCCTCCGGGGCGACACCTCCCGGCGCGCCTGCGGCCTGACGACCGAGCACTTCGGCCCCGGCTGCAACGGCACCCCGACCGTCGTCGTCGTCAACGGCATCGCCCTGATCGGTGTCGTGCCCGCCCCGCCCCCGTCACCGCCTGACCGCCCCCGCCCGACCCGCCGTTAGGCGTCCTGCGGGGCCATGTCGTAGGTGACCCACATGGTGCGGGTGGCGAAGCGGTCGTACTTGGTGCGGGCCCGGTGGTTGTCGTCGGCGGTGATCCAGCGGACCACGCTCCAGCCGCGTTCGGCCGCGGTCTCGCGCAGCCGGGCGAGCAGGGCGTCCGCCGCGCCGGAGCCGCGGGCGTCGGGGGCGACGAAGAGGTCGTCGAGGTAGCAGCCGGTGGACGCGGAGAGCGGGCGGGCGAACGGGCGGTAGTGGGCGAGGCCGACCAGGCGGCCGTCGGGGGCCTCGGCGACCAGGGCGTCCACCTCGTGGGCCGGGTCCTGGATCCAGGACCAGGTCAGGGCGGCGGCTTCCTCGGTCTGGTCGACCCGGTAGAACTCGGCGTAGCCCCGGTACAGGGCGCGCCACTGGGCGAAGTCCTCGGGGCGGGCCGGGCGCACGGTGGTCCGGGCGGGGGCGGTGGGCGGCGTCACGGTGGCTCCTGTGGGTGCGGCGGACGGCGGGGTCGCCGGTGCAGGCTACCCCCTCCGGAGCGGAAGTGGATCATGCGGGTCGGGCCGCCCGGAGCGGTTCCGCCGGAGCACGGCGGAGCGGGGCGCCGCCGCGCTCCGGCGCGGACGGGGAGCAGGGAACGCGGAAGCCCCCGACCGCTGCCGCCGGGTGGGGCCGGTGGCAGCGGTCGGGGGCGCGTTGCGGTCCGGTGGCCGGACCGGAGGGCCCTCCCCCACAGGGGGCCGTCGGCCGGTCAGCCGGGTCGCGGGTGCCCGGTGGGTCCGTCAGCAGGCGCCGAGGTCGTCCCAGACGCCCCACTGGCCGGTGGTGCCGGGCTGCTCGCCCTGGGTCCACCACTTGGAGCGCCAGTTGTGGCCGCCGTAGGAGACGGTGGTGCCGCTGTTGTAGGCCGCGGTCGAGTTCCAGGCGGCAGCGGTGCAGGTGCCGGTGCCACCGCCGGTGGTGCCACCGGTCGTGCCGCCGGTGGTCCCGCCCGTGGTCCCGCCGGTGGTGCCGCCCGTGGTCCCGCCGGTGCCGCCGATGTTGACGTCGATGCAGGAGTAGAACGCGTTCGCGGTGTCCGAGACGTTCCACACCGCGAGGACCTTCTGGCGGCCGGTGAAGCTGCCGAAGTTCACGGTCTGGCTGAGGTCGGCCGGCGGCTGGGCGTTGTTGCCCGGGAACGTGGCGATCAGCTGGTTGCCGATGTAGTACTGCCAGTTCGCGGTGGAGTGCCGGGCGGTGAAGTGCCAGGTGAAGGTCTGGACGGAGGACACGTTGGTGACCTTCCAGCCCAGGTTGTCGTTGTCCAGCTCGGCGTACTCGGCGTGGCCGCCGGAGCAGCTGGTCAGGCCCTTCGGGCCCTCGACGCTCTGCGGCTCGTACTTGATCTGGCCGCAGCTGACCACGTTGTTGGCGCACTGGTCCTGGCGGCTCGGCGGGTTGGTGATCCAGCCGTGGGCGCTGGCGCTGCCCGCGGTCATGGTCATGCCGAGCAGCGGGGCGACCAGCGCGCCGACGACGGCGGTCACCTTTCTCTTGGTCTGCATGTGGGGTGCCTTCCTGATGTGGGGGTTCAGGTCCGCCCGGGCCGTCGGGGTACGTCGGAGGCCGCCGTGGCGCGGTGGGGCGGACACGAGCGGTGCTCCTCCGTACGACCGGTACGACAGGTCGGGAGACGGCCATAGGTCTAGACCGGATACTGAGGGAGACGATAGCGACGTACAGGACGCGGTCAAGTGGTTGAGCGAAATGTCCGCCTACGAGGGGCGCAGTTCATCGAAGATCTGACCGAACGTCACCGGACCTGCGCCGAAATGTGCGTGACGGTGTCCGAGGCGGCGCACCGGACACCAGGTGGACGCCGTGACCACGATGCGGACCGTCCCTGACCCCGACCGGCCCGGACGTGGTAACTTCCGGCCCATGTCGCGGCGCGTCTTCCTGACCACCCGGGGTCACATCGACCTCCTCCGGGTGTGCTCCGCTGCCTGTCGCCGCGCCTGAGCGTCCGCGCCCCCCGGTTCCACCCGTAGGCCCCCGTACCCCCGCGTCCGCACGCCCGTACGTCCGCCCGCGGTACCGCCGGTACGCCCCCGCCGCCGCACCCGCCCCCGCACCGTCCGTACCCCGTCCGCGCCGGACCGGCGCGGGGCGGAGCGGCCGCCCCCCTCCCGCTGCCCCGGCCACCCCCGGAGAAGAGGACCCCCGTGCCTGCCAGCACCCCCGTGTTCCACTGGTTCCTGCCCACCGGCGGCGACGGCCGCGACCCCGGCGGCGTCACCGCCGTGCAGGGCCGCACCGGCGCCGCCACCCGCCGCCCCGCCGACGTCGGCTACCTGGCGCAGGTCGCCCGGGCCGCCGAACAGGCCGGGTTCACCGCGCTGCTCGCCCCGGTCGGCCTCGGCTGCGTCGACCCGTGGATCCTGGCCACCGCGCTCACCCAGCACACCAGCCGGATCGGCTTCCTGGTGGCCTTCCGGTCCGGCTTCGCCAGCCCCACCCTGCTCGCCCAACAGGCCGACGCCTTCCGCCGGTTCGCCGGCGGCCGGCTCCGGCTGAACGTGGTCACCGGCGGCGACCCGGCCGAACAGCGCGCCTACGGCGACCACTTGGCCCACGACGAGCGCTACGCCCGCACCGACGAGGTGATGGCCGCGCTGCGCGACCTGCTGGCGGGCGAGCGCGTCGACCGGCGGGGCGAACACCTGCACCTCGACGGCGCCCAACTCGTCGACCCCGCCGTCCAGCACCCCGTCCCGCTGTACTTCGGCGGCGCCTCGCCCGCCGCCGAACGGGTCGCCGCCCGCCGCGCCGACGTCCAACTCCTCTGGGGCGAACCGCCGTCCGCGATCGGCGAGCGGATCACCCGGCTGCGCGCGATCGCCGCCGAACAGGGCCGCACCCTGCGCTACGGGCTGCGGCTGCACGTGATCAGCCGGGACACCGCCGAGCAGGCGTGGGCCGAGGCCGACCGGATCCTGGCCGGCATCGACCCGGAGGCCGTCCGCGCCAGCCAGGCCCGGTTCGCCGCGATGGACTCCACCGGCCAGGCCCGGATGACCGCCCTGCACGGCGGCGGCACCGCCACCGCCCGCGACCTGCTGGTCGCCCCCAACCTGTGGGCCGGGATCGGCCTGGTCCGGGAGGGCGCCGGCACCGCGCTGGTCGGCTCGCACGACGAGGTCGCCGCCCGGCTCGCCGAGTACCGGGCCCTGGGCGTCGAGGAGTTCATCCTCTCCGGCTACCCGCACCTGGAGGAGGCGTACCGGGTCGGCGAGGAGGTCGTCCCCCGGGTGCGCGCGCTCGTCGCCCAGCTGGACGCCGAGCAGGAGGCCGAGCGGGAGGCCGAGCGGGAGGCCGAGCGGGACGCCGAGCGGGGCGCCGGGCTCGTCGCCGGGCCGGGCGCGGCATGAGCGCGGTGACGGCGGCGGTGACGGCGGCGGTGACGACGGTGGCCGGCGGCGCGCCGCGCAAGCGCTGCGCTGGACGGCGCTGCGCCTGCTGACGCTCGCCGCGCTGCTGGCCGGCCGGCAGATCGTCGTGCAACTCCAGCTCTGACCGCAGGCGTTGGTGCCCTCGCCGGGCGAAGTGTGGCACCAGTTGGTGCTGGCCTCCACGGTGCACGACGGCGTCCGCGGCTACAGCGGACACCTGCTCGGCGAGCACCTCGCCGCCAGCCTGCGGGAGGCCGCCGGGGCCGCCTGACGGACCGTCATGCCATGCTCTGCTCGACGCGGTCGACGTGCCCGACCGCCGGTCCCGCCCGGTACGCCCGTCCGTTCGGAAGCGTGCCGGGCGGGCCCGGGGGGAAGGACGGACCAGGGGGCCCGCCGTGCGGGGCGGGCCGGGGGAGGGGAACGGGGATGGCACGCACACGGGTCCGCGGGGCACTGCGCGACGCACTACTGGGGTTGGCCGCCTGGTGGCTCTGGATGCCGCTGCTCGCGGTGCTCACCTGGCTGGTCAAGCACGTCGTGTTCGGCGGCTTCGGCCAGCAGGACCAGAGCTACGCGCTGCTGATCGGCCGCCAGTTCTTCCCGCACGGCGGGCCGTGGGACGCCGCCCCGCTGTTCTGGTTCTGGCTGGCGGTCGGCTTCGCAGGCAGCGCGGTCGCGGTCCGGTACGTGGTCGAGGAGTCCGGTGCGGGCCACCGCGACTGGCGCTCCCGGGCGGCGACGGCCGTCGTGGTGCTGGCCGTGCTCGGCTCGCTGGTGCGGGCCGGCACCGGCCTGTGGGACGACGACAAGGACGCGGGCCGCTACTACGCCCGCGCCACCGTGCTGGACGTCCCGGCGGGCGGGGCGGCCACCCCGCGCTCGGTGCTGCCCGTGACCGAGCACAGCCGCCCCGGCGACGGCACCCGCTGCGACCTGGTCGGCGGCTCCGACGTCCCGGCCTGCGTCAAGACCGCCCCGATGCCGGACTTCGACTTCGAGGCCCGCACCGCCTCCTACGCGGCCGCCACCAAGGCGCTCACCGACAGCGCGGGCCTGACCTCCGGCGTCCGACTGCTCGGCCACAGCCTGCACTACCTGCCCGGTGCGGGCGCGAACGGCAGCGGGGTGTGGACGGCCGTGCTGGACGGCTCCGGCGAGCAGCCGATGGAGGGCGTCGCGGTCTGGAATGGCGGCTCCAACTCGGTGGCGTCCTGCGCCTTCGGCGGCGACCACGCCTTCGACCGGGCGTTCGGCGGCACCGGCGCGGTCAGCCTGCGCAACCTGCTCGCCGAGCGCTTCCCCGACCTGGTCTACAGCGACCAGGACGTCTGGGGCTACTGCGACGGCCCGGACGTCCGCACCGCGCGGCCCGTCGTCGTCATCTCGGTGGCCAAGCAGACCGCCTGGAAGCAGCGCACCGTGCTCGCCCCGGCCGGCGTCCTGGTGCTCAAGGGCTCGGCCGACGGCCGCCCCGACATCGGTTACCGCCCCACCGCCTCCCCCGGCGACCTGCCCGGCGCGGTCTACCCGGCCTCGGTGGTCCGCTCCCAGATCCACGAAGTGCAGTGGCTCGGTGGCCGCGGCGCCAAGGACGACCGGAACTTCGGCTACGACCACACCTCGGCCGCCGCCAACGCCACCAACCCCGGCGAGTTCCTGCTCCGCTCCAAGGCCGACGGCCACCTGTACTACGTGACGCCGCTGGTGCCCCGGGAGAGCTCCTCCCAACTGGTGGTCGCCTTCGCCGTCCTGCAGGCCGACCGGGTCGGCACGGACCTCAACGACCTGCACGTGTACGTCCGCGCCGACGACGCCCCCTCGGTCAACCTCGACGTGCTGGCCAGCCGGATGGTCTCCTACATGGCCCAGCAGACCTCGATCACCATCAGCGCGGGCGAGAACGGCGCGCTCCAGGAGATCATCCCGTTCGGGCACGACAGGTGGCGCGGCTTCGTCGACTTCAACGGCCAGACCCAGGACTACATCGACCTCTCCGGCGACGCCACGGTCACCCCCAACCTGGTCTCCCTCCAGGGCCCGATCACCCCGCCGGGCGGCCGGCCGCAACCCGAACCCACCGCGACGCCCGCCCCGCAGCCCACCGGCACCGCCACCCCGCAGCCCACCGCCACCCCGCAGCCCACCGGCCCGGCCGCCGGCGCCGACTGCGGCGGCGATCCGGCCCGGCTGAGCGACCGCCAACTCGCGGACTGCATCGCCGCGTTGACCAGCGCGCTGCAGGGCCGCCTGCCGTCCTGAGCGTCCTGGCCGTCCTGAGCGTCCGGTGCTCCGGAGCCCGCTCCGGCGGGCCCCGGGCCGGTCAGTCGGCGAGCCGGCCGAACAGGTGGTTGGCGGCGGCGGCGGGGTCGTCGCCGTAGAAGAACTCCAGGACGGCCCGGTGGAACTCGTCGCGGTCCAGGCCGCCGGAGCCGTCCAGGTCCAGGGCCGCGAACACCTCGGCGCAGTCCCCGCCGGGGACGGCGGCCACCGCGTCGAACATCAGCTGGAACTCGGCCCGGTCGATCCTGCCGTTCCCGTCGAGGTCGACGAGGTCGAAGAAGCAGTCGGCCACCGGCCCGATCTGCTCCGGGTACCGGGCGGGGTCGGTCAGGGCCTGCCGGAACCCGTCGACCATCTCCCGCAGGTCGACCTTCCCGTCGCCGTTCCGGTCCATCGGGGCGATCACGTCGGCCCAGAACCCGTCCATCCGGCCGAGGAGCGGGCGGGCCTCGTCGGAGTCCGGTGCGATGCCGCGGGCCGCGATGTAGCGCTCGCTCATCATCCGGACGTCCCGCCGGGTGATGAACCCGTCGCCGTCGACGTCGGCGCCCCTGAACCACTGGCCGTACTTGCGCTCTCGAAGTGCTGTCACGGTTGCGCACCGTACCCACCCGCTCACGCAGCGGCAAGCGGGCGGGCCGGAGCGGTTCCGTCCCCCGGTTCAGTGTTCGATCGGAGGCGGGACGAAGGCGAGCACATCGGGCAGCGGCTCGTCATGGAGTTCGACCTCGACCAGCGCGCTGAGCGCGCTCGGGCCCTGGGACAGGCGCGAGCACGGCCGGTCCGCGGTCAGCGAGTTGGGGTTCCCGTGCCGGTCCAGGGACCCGCCCCGCCCCGGCCGCACCGGGTCCCACCAGGCTCCGGTGGACAGCTGCACGACGCCCGGCCTGACCTCGTCCGAGAGGACCGCGCCGGCCAGGCAGCTGCCCCGGTCGTTGTGGAGGCGGACGACCGCGCCGTCCTCGATGCCGCGCGCCGCGGCGTCCGACGGGTTCAGCGTCACCGGCTCGCGGCCGCGGACCTTCGAGTCGAGGCTGCGGCCGCCGTTGTCGTACTGGCTGTGCAGCCGGGAGGCGGGCTGGTTCGAGACCAGGTGCAGCGGGTAGCGCCCGGCCAGGGCGCCGCCGAGCCACTCGGCCGGTTCGTACCAGGTCGGGTGCCCGGCGCAGTCGTCGTAGCCGAAGGAGTCGACCTCGGCGGAGAAGACCTCGATCCGGCCCGAGGGCGTCGCCAGCGGGAAGCGCTCCGGATCGGCGCGGAGCGCCGCGAAGCTGCCGGGGAACGGCCCGGTCAGCGCGGGGAGTTCGGCCGTGGAGCGGCGCCAGAACTCGTCGAAGTCCGGCAGCGCGGCCTCGTCGCCGAGCGCGGCCCGGGTCTGCTCGTACAGGTGCCGGACCCACGCGGACTCGGAGCGCGACTCGGTGAACTCCCGTCCGTAGCCGAGCCGGGCGGCCAGGTCGGCGAAGATCCGGTGGTCGGTGCGGGACTCGCCGGCCGGCTCGCGGACCTTCGGCATCGCGGTGAGGTGCGGGTCGCAGAACCCGGCGGTGAAGTCGTCGCGCTCCAGGCCGGTGGCGACGGGCAGCACGATGTCCGCGAACTTGGCCGTGGTGTTCCACCACGCCTCGTGCACCACCACCGTGTCGGGGGTCTGCCAGGCCCGGGCCAGCCGGTGCAGGTCCTGGTGGTGGTGGAACGGGTTGCCCCCGCACCAGTAGACCAGCCGGAGCTCGGGCAGGGTCAGGCGCCGCCCGTCGTAGTCGATCGTCCGGCCCGGGTGCAGCAGGGCGTCGGCGATCCGCGCCACCGGGATGAAGTCCGGGACGGGGTTGGGCACCCCGGGGAACGACGCCACCGGGGGACGGCCCGGGGCGACGCCGGTCGCGTCCATCGTCGCGTAGCCCGCGCCCCAGCCGCCGCCCGGCCGGCCCATCGAGCCCGCCATGGCGGCCAGCACCACCGACATCCAGATCGGCTGTTCGCCGTGGTCCGCCCGCTGCACCGCGTAGTTGACCACGACGAGGGAGCGCCGCTCGGTCAGCCGGCGGGCCAGGCCGGTGATCGTGTCGCGGTCGAGGCCGGTGATCCGGGCGGCCCAGGCGGCGTCCTTGGGCACGCCGTCGGCCTCGCCGAGCAGGTAGCCGGCGAAGCGGTCGAACCCGGTGCAGCACCGCCGCAGGAAGTCCTCGTCGTGCCAGCCGTTGACCAGCATGGTGTGCGCGATGCCGAGCATCGCGGCGGTGTCGGTGTTCGGGACGATCGGCAGCCACTCGGCGTCGAGGAAGTCGGCGGTGTCCCGGCGGATCGGGCTGACGTTCACGAACCGCACCCCGGCCTCGCGGCACCGGCGCTGCAGCTCCCCGGTCCGGTGCCGGGCCAGCCCGCCGGGGTTGACCTGGCTGTTCTTCAGCGCCAACCCGCCGAACGCCACCACGAGTTCGCCGTGCTCGGCGATCTCGTCCCACAGCGGCATCCGGGACTGGTAGCTCCACGGGTGCCCGCCGATCACGTGCGGCAGCACGACCTCCAGCGCCGCCGTGCTGTACGTGTTGCGGGAGTCGGTGTAGCCCCCGCCCAGCGCCAGGAAGCGCTGCAACTGCCCCTGCGCGTGGTGCAGCGCGCCCGCGCTCGCCCAGCCGTACGACCCGCCGAACACCGCGCCGTCCCCGTGCCGGGCCCGGACCCGGCGCAGTTCGTCGCTCACCAGGGTGAGCGCGTCCTCCCAGCTCACCTCCAGGAAGCCGTCCGAGCCCCGGGCCCGCTCGCCGACCCGCGGCAGCCCGTCCAGCCAGCCCTTGCGCACCGCGGGGCGCAGCACCCGGGCGCCGTCCTCGGCGGCCCGCACCATGCCGGGGCCGATCGGCGACGGCGCCGGGTCGTCACCGCGCGGCTCGATCCGCAGCAGGCGGCCGGATTCGACCACCGCGACGAAACTCCCCCAGTGCGTCGCCACCGACAGGCGTCGTTCCACGGTGCGTCAACTCCGTTCCGCCGCGGGCCCCGGGCCCGCTCCCGGTCGGCCGCCGGGTGGGAGTCTCCCCGCACCGGCGCCCCCGCATGCGGGGCGCGGTTCAGGGCGGCGGCCCCGTCGGGGCGAGGAGGGTGTGCAGCGGGCGGCCCAGGCGGTGGAGCCAGGCCCGGTAGGCGGGGTTGGCGGCGGCCAGGTCGAGGTAGGCGTGGCGCAGGTCGGACCAGAGGCCGTCGAGGGTCGGCGGGTCGACGGTGTCGGGGCGCCAGGTGAGGAGGAGGCGGACGGCGAGCGGGTCGCCGTGGACGGGGCGCAGGACGGTGCCGGGGCCGGGGGGCGAGGTGGGCTGGCAGGGGCGGACGGCTTCGCCGGCGGCGACGAGTTCGGCGGCGGTGGCGTTGTCCCGGACCTGGACGACGCGCGGGTCGAGGCCGGCCCCGGCGAAGGCCCGCCGCAGGGCGGCGTACTCGTGGTCGGCGGTGGGGTCGACCATCCAGGTGTCGTGGGCGAGGTCGGCGAGGGCGACGACCGGCCGGCCGGCGGCGGGGTGGGTCTCGGCGAGGGCGACGAACTGGGGTTCGCGGGTGACCAGCACCCGCTGCTCGGTGCCGGCCGGCAGGTGCAGCGGGAAGCCCTCGCTCTCGTGCACGAAGGCGGTGTCGAGCTGTTCGGCGGCGACCAGGTGGAGCAGGGCGATCGCCGAGATGTCGATGTGGATGGTGGTGTCGGTCTCCGGGAGCCGGTCGTGGATGCGGCGCAGCCAGGCGGGGACCGCGCGGCTGCCGACGCTGCCGATCCGCAGGCGGCGGCGGCCGGGTCCGGCGGCCTCGGCGCGGGCGGCGGCGACCAGGGCGTCCATCTCGGTGATCACGGGTCGGGCGCGGGAGAGCACCGAGTGGCCGAGCGCGGTGGGGCGGCTGCCGGTCCGTTCGCGGGTGAACAGCCGTCCGCCGACGGTCCGTTCGATGCGGTGCAGTTGGGTGGTCAGCGAGGGCTGGGTCATGCCGAGCCGACGGGCGGCCTTCCGGACGCTGCCGGTGTCCGCGATCGCGCACAGCACCCGGAGGTGTCGGACGTCGAGCTCCATCACGGGAGCATAGCCAGCCGCCCCTCGCCTGCCAAGAGCATGTCAAGAGCTGCCCTCGCTTCGTCAAACCGCTTTCGGTGCAAGGGCATTGGACCGGGCTATCGCCGGTTGCCATCTCCGCGCCCCGCCCGTGCTGCCCCAAGCTCGGTGCAACCACCCGTCACCGCGTCCCGGCCGGCCTCCCCACGGCCGCCGGGACCCGCGAATGGAGTCCCCCCATGAACCGCTCCATGACCGTGCTCGCCGCCGCCCTCGGACTGGTCCTCGCGGCCGGCGCCGCCGCCGTGCCCGCCACGGCCGCCGCCCCCACCGCCCCCGCCGGGGCCGTCCAGGGCTACACCCCGTCCGCGGGCCTCGCCGCGAACTCCGCCCAGGACGCCGGCAACAAGGCGTTCTACGAGGCCGTGATGAAGTCGGCCCGGGCCAAGCAGGCCGCCAACCCATACCTGCTGACCGTCGCCGTCACCTACGACGCCAGCCAGGCCCCGTCCTTCCGCACCGTCATCGCGCAGAGCGCGCAGATCTGGAACTCCTCGGTCGGCAACGTCCAGCTGCGCTCCGGCACCAACGCCGACTTCCGCTACTACGAGGGCAACGACTCGCGCGGCTCCTACGCCTCCACCGACGGCCACGGGAGCGGCTACATCTTCCTCGACTACGCGCAGAACCGGCAGTACAGCTCACTGAGGGTGATCGCGCACGAGACCGGCCACGTGCTCGGCCTGCCCGACCACTACACCGGCCCGTGCAGCGAGCTGATGTCCGGCGGCGGCCCCGGCACCTCCTGCACCAACCCGTACCCGAACAGCACCGAGCGCAGCCGGGTCAACAGCCTCTGGGCGTACGGCCTCGCCGCCGCCGGCTGACCGCGGTTTCCAGCGAACGTCCAGGCCCGGAGCATTTCGATGCTCCGGGCCTGGACGTTCACTGACAGCCGGACAATGCGGAACGGGGGCGAACGGAAATCCGGTGCCGGTGAATCGTCCACGATCGTTCGGCGCGGATATTCACGACCGCCCTTTTCCCGGTGGTGGTGAACCCGTTACCCGGAAATCCGGCCGACGGCCGCCCGTCCGGAACGCCCGCGGTCGGTGGTCCGTCACGTCACTGCGCTGCGAGCGTCCTGCGAACGCCCTGCGGAAGTCCTGTGAGATCCCTGCGAATGCCCGGCCGGGGGCGCGTTCCCGGGTCCGGAGGCTGACACGCCCGGCCTGCCGCGGCCCCGCGGCGGGGGTGGGGGATCATGACCCGACGTGTGTTCTGGCCGGTCGGAGAGATGGGACGCGGGATGAAGGTCGGGTTCGGGTGGAAGCTGCACGGGGACGGGCGGGCGCCGCGGCCCGGGGCGGTGGTGCGTCCGGACGAGCGGCTGTCCTGGGGGCGGACGGTCGGGCTCGGGGCGCAGCACGTGGTGGCGATGTTCGGGGCGACGTTCGTGGCGCCCGTCCTGATGGGGCTGGACCCGAACCTCGCGGTGATGGTGTCGGGCGTGGCCACGGTGTTCTTCCTGCTGGTGACGCAGGGGCGGATCCCGTCCTACCTGGGCTCCAGCCTGTCGTTCGTCGGCGTGGCCGCGGTGATCAAGGCCCAGGGCGGGGACGCGGCGACGCTGACCGGCGCGCTGCTGGTGGTGGGCGCGGTGCTGGCGGCCTGCGGGGCGGTGGTGCAGGGGTTCGGGGCGAAGGTGATCCACGCGGTGCTGCCGCCGGTGGTCACCGGCGCGGTGGTGATGCTGATCGGCTTCAACCTGGCGCCGGTCGCGGCCGGGACGTACTGGCCGCAGGACCAGTGGACGGCGCTGCTGGTGATGGCGTTCACGGCCCTGGCCCTGGTGGTGCTGCGCGGGTTCTGGTCCCGGATCGCGATCTTCCTGGGGCTGCTGTTCGGCTACGCCGTCTCCTGGCTGTTCGACCGGGTCTTCGGGAAGATCGACTCCCCGCTGGGCGGCGCGTCCACCGAGCACTGGCGGCTGGACCTGTCGGGCGTCGGCAAGGCGGAGTGGATCGGCCTGCCCTCGCTGCACGCCCCCAGCTTCTCGGCCTCGGCGGTGCTGGTGGCGCTGCCGGTGGTGGTGGCGCTGATCGCGGAGAACGCGGGGCACGTGAAGGCGGTCTCCGAGATGACGGGCGACCCGCTGGACGACCGGATGGGCACCGCCATCATGGCGGACGGCGCGGCGACGGTGCTGTCCACGGCGGTGGGCGGCCCGGCCACCACCACGTACGCGGAGAACATCGGCGTGATGGCCGCGACCCGGGTGTACTCGACGGCGGCCTACTGGTGCGCGGCCGCCTTCGCGATCCTGTTCGGCCTGTGCCCGAAGTTCGGCGCGGTGGTCGCGGCGATCCCGGGCGGCGTGCTCGGCGGCATCACCGTGGTGCTGTACGGCATGATCGGCCTGCTCGGCGCGCAGATCTGGATCCACAACAAGGTCGACCTCACCAACCCGCTGCACCTGGTGCCGGTCGCGGCCGGCGTGATCGTCGGCATCGGCAACGTGACGCTGGAGTTCACCGACGACTTCGAGCTCGGCGGCATCGCGCTGGGTACCCTGATCACCCTGCTCGGCTACCACGGCCTGCGCGCGCTGGCCCCCGCCCACCTCAAGCACCCGCGGCCCGCCGACGGCCCGCTGCTGGACGAGGGCACCAGCGGGTACGACGACGACCGGGGCTGACGAGCCCCATGCCCCCCCCGGCCGGAGGCGGCGGACCCGTCGACTGGGAGGATCGGAGGGACTGTGGCAGAGTCCTGCCGTCCGCGGCAGGAGCACGGGTCGAGAGAGGTCGGCCAGGAGGCGGTACGGATGGAGCGGATGGAGCGGATGGACGGGTTCGAGGACGAGGAGCCCTCGGGGCCGGAGTGCTTCGAGCGTTGGCGGGAGGCGATGGGGCAGCACCGGGCCGCGGAGATGAGCAGCGACCACGTCGACACCTTCACCGCGCGGATGCGGCAGTTCGACCTGGGGCCGGTCGCGCTCACCCAGACCTCCTTCCCGTCGATCCGGGTCCGGCGGACCGAGCGCATGATCAAGCGCGAGGACGCCGAACTGCTCCACCTGACGGTCCTGACCTCCGGGTACGCCCTGGCCGCGACCTCCGTCGGGGAGCGGGCCGAACTGGTCGGGGTCGGCGACTTCTTCCTCGCGCACAGCTCCTACCCGTACGACACGCGCACCCTCGGCTCCCCGGACACGCCGCCGGACCGGCGCGGGGTGGAGGGCCTGGCCATCGACCTGCCCTCGGCGCTGCTGCCGGTGCCCGCGCACCGGCTCCGCGAGCTGATGGTGCGCAAGCTGTCGGGGCGCTCGGGCACCGGCGCGCTGCTCCAGGAGTTCGTCGTCGGCCTGGGCCGGCAGGCCGACGCGCTGCAGCCCGCCGAGGCGGCCCGGCTCGGCGGACTGATGGTCGACCTGATCGGGGCCTGGCTGCTGCGCGAACTCGACGCGGAGGACGCGCAGCCGCAGGAGGCCAGGCACCGGGCGCTGGTCGAGAGCGTCCGGGCGTTCGTCCGGCGCAACCTGCACGACCCCCGGCTGGCGCCGCCGGTGATCGCGGCGGCCCACCACATCTCGCTCAGCTACCTGCACCGGCTGTTCACCGAGTACGCGCAGGGCGAGACGGTCGCGGCCTTCATCCGGCGGCAGCGGCTGGAGCGGGCCGGGCGCGACCTCGCCGATCCGGCGCTGCGCGCCGTGCCGATCCACGCCGTCGCGGCCCGCTACGGCATGCTCGGCGCCTCCGAGTTCACCCGCGCCTTCAAGGCCGCCCACGGCCTCCCGCCCCGGGAGTACCGGCAGCGGGCGCTGGCCGAGGCCGCCGTCGGCTGAGCCGGGCGGCGGGACGGAACCGGCCCGGTTCCCGCGGTGGTCACCGCGGGAACCGGGCCGGTTCGGTTCGGGCCGCGGGTCAGCTCAGCTGGACCGGGGCGGGGGCCAGGATCCCGTTGGGCAGCTGGGAGACGCCGATGGCGGACAGCGCGGTGCCGTAGGTCTGGACGTCGCTGACCGAGCCGGCCAGGTACTCGCCGTAGCCGCCCTGGTAGAGGCGGCGGCCGATCTGGAGGGCGCCGGTGGCGTTCCAGGCGGTGCCGGTGTAGGCGGCGGTGGCGGCCTGGGTGCCGTTGACGTAGAGGGCGAGTTGGTTGGTGGTGGCGTCGAAGACGCCGGTGAGGTGGTACCAGGTGCCGGCGGTGGGTGCGGCGGCTCCGGTGGTGGGGCCGTAGACGGCGCTGAAGTTGCCGGAGGTGTCGTCGGCGAGCCCCTTGCCGAAGGCGAAGGCGTGGTAGTAGGCGGAGTAGTACAGCTGGAGGCCGTTGGCCTGGGTGCCGGACTGCGAGACGAAGGTGGAGTTGGCGCCGAGGTTGGTGAGCTTGACCCAGGCGGAGACGGTGAAGCTCTTGCTGCTGTCGAGGCTGCTGGTGGCGCTGCTGGCGTAGCCGTCGGTGCCGTTGCCGTTCAGGACGGTGCGGGCGCCGTCGGTGCCGAGGGCGGCGCCGCCGTTCACGGTCAGGTCGTTGGTCCGGACGCTGTCGGTGGTGTCGGCGAGCTTCCACCGGTCGGCGGGCCGGGCCTGGAAGTAGCCCAGGGTGCCCGCGGGGCCGAACTGGGCGGTGTCGGCGAGCGCGCCGGTGCGGAGCTGGACGTCGCTGACCAGGCCGGGGAAGTAGTCGGTGCGGTAGCCGTGGTAGAGCCCGGCGCCGATGACGACCTTGCCGCCGGCGGACCAGTTGACCAGTCCGGTGGTGGAGGCGGAGAGGGTGCCGTTGACGTAGAGCTTGGTGCTCTTGGCGGCGGCGTCGTAGCTGCCGGTCAGGTGGACCCAGGTGTTGGGTGCGACGTTCGCGCTGGCGCAGGGGCTGTAGGGGCTGCCGTTGGAGGTCGCGGTGTCGGTGGCCATCGTGTTCAGGCACCACTTGTTCAGGGTGGCGTTGTACTGCAGGTAGAAGCCGGAGTTCTGGGTGCCGTCCTGGGAGACGGCGGTGACGTTCTGGGTCGGGAGCTTGTCCCGCAGGTTGACCCAGGCGGAGACGGTGAAGCTCTGGCTGGTGTCCACGCCGGTGGTCGCGCTGGTGGCGTAGCCCGTGGTGCCGTCGAGCGAGAGCACCTGGCCCAGGACGCTGTCGGTGGCGCTGGTGGCGCCGCCGTTCAGGGTCAGGTTGTTGGTGCGGACGCTGTCGGTGGTCCCGTCCAGCTTCCACTCGTCGACGAGCGGGCCGGTGAACGGGCTGGCGCCGGGGACGCGCAGGATGCTGTTCTCGGTGGAGAGGGCGTAGATCTCGGGGTTGCCGTCGCCGTCCACGTCACCCGGGGTGGACAGGGTCGGGTACGCCTTGCTGCCGACGCCCAGCGGCAGGACCGGCTGGGCGGCCGGGAGGACGGAGTTCGCGGTGGCGGCCCAGTTCTGCTCGCCGTGGCCGGCCAGGCAGTCCCAGAGGATCACCTGGGTGCCGGGGGTGTTGAAGGCAGCCGGATCGGCCAGGCAGCGCCCGGAGTTGGGGTTGAGCAGCGAGCCGGCGAACGGGCCGGGCACCCACTTCTGGGCGGCGCCGTTGTTGCAGGTCCACAGTTGGACGAGGGTGCCGTTGTCGGTGCCGGCCCAGTTCGCGTCGAGGCACTTGCCGAGGGCGTGCACGGTGTTGTCGCGGCCCAGGGTGAAGCTCTGGGCGTCGGACCCGTTGCAGGTCCACATCTGGGCCTTGGTGCCGTCGGCGGTCCCGGAGTGGTCGATGTCCAGGCACATGTTCTTGCCGTCGGTGCCCAGGACGTCGGAGACCAGCGGGGCCCGGGTCGGGGCGCCGATGGTGGCGGTGGGCAGCCCGTCGGTGTCGAAGGTCAGCCGGAAGCTGCTGATCGCGCCGGTGATGTCGTTGCGCACCCACAGGGTCGGGGTGCCGCCGACGGAGGTCGCCCCGCTGCCGGTCCCGGCCGTGACGGCGCCCACGTTGCCGACGCCGACCACGGTGAGGATGTTCCAGTCGCCGGTGCCGATCTGGTAGGCGCTGTCGAAGTAGCTGGTCGAGTCGCCCCCGGAGATGTAGTACCAGAGCTTGCCGTTCTCGACGGTGATCAGGTCGGCGGCCGGCCCGACCTTCTGGGTGGGGTGGGCCGCGTTGTAGGCGCCGATGGACAGCGGCCCGGCGGCGACCATCTGGGTCACCGAGGACCAGTCTGCCGCGTTGTAGCCGGAGCAGTCACCCGCCGTCGTGGCGACGCAGTGCGGGCGGTGCAGTGGGCCCTGGAGGTCCTGGGGCAGGGTGAAGTGCCCGGCCGTCCCGGACGCGACCGCGTCGTTCTTGTAGACGTACAGGTTGTGCTTCTGCTTCTGGTAGGCGAACAGGTCGTCCTTGTCCTGCTGGACGATGCTGCCGCGGTGGGCGACCAGGTAGTTGTCCCAGCCGCTGCCGTCCGGGCTCTGCGCCGGGGTGGAGGCGGTCACCGGGGTGGTGCCGGGGGCGGTGTTGCCGCCGATCAGCGTCAGGTTGCCGTCGGTGGCGGTGGCCAGCAGGTCGGGCACGCCGTCACCGGTCAGGTCGCCCGCGGTGACCTTGGCGGTCGGGTTCCACGGGGCGTAGAAGCTGTAGGTAGTGGCGGCGGGCTGGGTGTTGCCCGCGTTGTCGACGGCGCGGACGTACAGGGTGTGGGTGCCCCACTGGTTGCTGGGCACGGTGATCGGGACGCTCAGGGAGGCGACGCCGCCCGTGACGCTCGCCTGGTGGACGGGCGCGGTGGCGGGGATGTTCGCGTCCAGCGAGTACTGGAAGCCCTGGACGCCGGAGTTGATGCAGGCGGCGAGGTTGCAGCCGGTGGGCACCGGGTCGGTGGCGGTGACGGTGACGGACGCGTCGTCACCGGCGTGCTTGGCCGGGGTGCTGCCGCTGCCCAGCGGCGGGAAGTCCGCCGACGGGGCGACGGCGGCCTGGGTGGGGGCGCTGAGGTCGACGTTGAAGTAGCAGTACGGGGAGCTCGGACCACCCAGGGTGCCGTCCTCGGTCCAGACGTTCCAGCCGTAGGTGTGGCCGTCGGAGACCGCGCCGCCGATCGGGGTGTGCACGGTGGTGCCGCTGGC
>NZ_JBSGET010000144.1:0-22436 GCF_053603035.1 Kitasatospora sp. NPDC004272
CCCCTCTTCCTTTCTCGGGGCGCGGCCGCGGGGGGGGCCCGGGGTAGCCGTCCCGGGCCCCGCCCCTCGGGGTCCTCACTCCTCGTCGCTGGCGATCTCGATGCAGGCCAGGTCGATCTGGTCGGCGAGCTGGCGGACCAGCTCGGCGAGGGTGCCGGTGGTCGCCGGGTCGAGGCCGCTGTCGGCCTGCTCGGCCCACTCCTCCCACTCCTCGGGCAGTGCCCGTAGCAGTTCCACCACCTGGAGGGCCGGAATGGCCAGGCCACCCGACAGCCCGCAGATCACCGGAACACTGAGCCGTCCCACGGCGTCCACCTCCTCCTGCGCCCACCTGCCGCTCGACGTCCTGAGCTCATCCGGGCGTCTGCCCGGAGCCGTCCGGCGGAAACGGCGGCGCGGTGCGGTCGGGGCGGGGGGCGGGATCGGGGCGGGGGCGGCGGGTGCGGTGGCTGGTGTCGCACAGCGGGTAGTGGCGGCTGCGGCGGCAGGTGCAGACCGCGACGACCGGGCGCTCGCAGGTCAGCACCGTACCGTCCGGCAGCAGTAGCTCCACCGGGCCGTCGATCAGCAGCGGACCGCGCTCGGTCAGCCGGACCCGGGGCGGGGGCGGCCCGGCGGTGCGCCCCGGCTCAGTCGCGGACACCGCGCACCACCACCAACTCCTCGGTGCGGACGCCCGGTTCGATCAGTCCGGTGCGCTCGAACCAGCCCGCCCGGGCGGTCATCACCGGCCCGAACCCCTGCAGCCGCCGGGCGGCCACCGTCGTCCGCAGCCCGGCCGCGCGCAGCTGCCGCACGGTGGCGGCGGGGTCGGCCAGCGAGGACTGCACGAGCAGCAGCACCCCGCCCGGCGCGAGCAGCGGCGGCACCCGGCGGCAGAGCGGGTCCAGCAGCAGCCGCCCGTCCGGCCCGGCGTCCCAGGCCCGGGCGGGGCCGGACCGGGGCGGCGGCCCGGGACACGGGGAGGGCACGTACGGGGGGTTGCTCAGCACCAGGTCGTACCGGCTGCCGGTGGCGGGTGCGGTGAGGTCGCCGCGCCGCACCCGCAGCGGCAGGTGGTGCAGGTGGGCGTTCAGCCAGGCGGTGGCCAGCGCCGACCGCGACAGGTCGACGGCGGTCACCCGGCAGCCGCGCCGGGCGGCGGCCAGGGCGAGCGCGCCGGAGCCGGTCCCGAGGTCCAGGCAGCGCGCGCCGGGACGCACCGGCTCCCGGTCGAGCGCGTCGAGCAGCAGGGCGGTGTCCCCCTGGGCGGGGTACACACCGGGCGGTCGTAGCAGCAGCATGGGCCCGCGTATGCCCGCCGGGCGGCGGGCGACACGTCGGGCGACACGTCGGGCGGGTCGGGGCGGCGGGTCGGGGCGGTGGGTCGGTGGCGCGTCGATGGCCGGCGCCGCTGTCGGTGGTCGGCGAGGTGGCGGGTGCGGCGCCGGGCGGGGGTGGTGGACTCGGCCGGGGTGGGGGCGGGTCAGTGGGGTCGGGCGGTGCGGTGGGTGAGGTCGTCGACGACGGCGGAGAGGTGGCCGTGGCGGGCGAGGGCGGCGCGTTGGCGGTCGGCGCCGCTGCCGGTGGCCAGCAGGTGGGCGGTGAGGTGGCGGGCGAGGCCGAGTTCGTGGGTGCGGCGCAGGGCGGGGGTGGTGAACTCGACCAGGGCGGGGAGGAGTTGGCGGGCAGGCTGGGGGCGGCCGGTGAGCGGGTCGGGCAGTCGGGAGTCCAGAGCGGCGGCTGCGGCGCGGTGGTGGGCCAGGCGCAGCTGGCCGTCCGGCAGGGGCAGTGGGCGGGCCGGGGTGCGGGGGTCGAGCAGGGTGTGGGCGAGGGCGCGCAGCAGGACGGCCAGCAGCAGGACGGTGTCCAGGTCGGCGCTGCTGTCGGCGATCCGCACCTCCAGGGTGGGCAGGTGCTCGGACGGCCGGGCGTACCAGTACAGCATCCGGCGGTCGAGGATCACCCCGTCCGCGAGCAGCCGGTCCAGCGCGGTGCGGTAGCCGGGTTCGTCCAGCACCGGGGCCGGGCCGAAGGTGGGCCAACGGGCGTACCGGTCGGGCCGGTTGGAGGCGGTGCCGTGGTCGGTTCCCTCGCAGAACGGGGAGTTGGCGCAGAACGCCTGGAACAGCGGCAGCCAGCCGCGCATCCGGGCGCTGAGGGAGAGGGCCTGACGGTGCGTCAGATCTCCCACGTGGACGTGGCAGCCGCAGAGTTCGGCGCCGACCTGGTCGGCGACACCGTCGATCCGGTCGGCCAGCCGCAGGTAGCGGGACTTCGGGGTGACCGGCAGCGGGTGCCGACTGGGCAGCACGGGGGTGCCGGTGGCGGCCAGCCGACAGCCGGCCCGGTCCGCAGCGGCGACCAACACGGCCCTGGTGTCGGCGAGTTCGGCACGGAGCTCGGCGGCGGTGCCGACCGGCCGGGTGCAGCCCTCCACCTGGGTGGCCAGGAACTCGTGCTGGGCGCGCGGTCCGAGCGTCCGGGCGGCGTCCGCGACCACCGCCCCGGCGGTCGGCACGGTGACCCGGCTGCGCGGGTCGGTCAGCAGGAACTCCTCCTCGACGCCGAAGCGGAGCAGCGGCGGCGGGTGGCGGCCGCCCGGTGCGGCGTTCACGCCGGGTGTCCCGGGTCGAGTCCGCTGACGTCCCGCAGGGTCAGCACGGCGGGCGGCGGTGGTTCGGCGGTGCCGCCGGTCAGCGGGGCGAGCAGGAACCCGGTGTGGTCGCCGCCCCCGACCCGCTCGACCACCCGCCCGGCGAACCAGGCCGCCGCGTCCGCGAGCACCGGCACCCCGGCCGGGCCCGGACGCCACGCGGCCCGGGCGAACTTGTCGACCTCGTCGCCGGTGCTCCCGCCGAACAGCCGGGCCAGCGCCGCCCCGGCGTCGTCCGGCGGCAGCAGGTGGACGGCCAGGACCTCCGCGCGGGACGCCACCCGGTGGGTGCGGTTGGCGTGCGAGAGCCAGACGGCGAACCGCTCCGGGTGGATCGAGCACTGCGAGCCGAAGCCGACCAGGCAGCCGGCCCGCTCCTCCCCGGCCGCGGCGGTGACCACGTACACGGGCGGGTCGAGCAGGCCCAGGAACGCCCCCGTGCCGTCCGCCGCGTTCATCGCGGGACCCCTTCCGGCGGAAGCGGCGGACGACCGGCCGGTCCGTGGAGCCGGTCGGGCCGATTGGGCCGATTGGGCTGGTCGGGCCGGTCGGATTGGTCGGGCCGGTCGGGAGCGGCGGGTTCTGCGGGCAGGGGGGCGCGCAGCGAGCAGGTGTCGGAGCGCCAGGCGGTCAGCAGGTGGTCGGCGAACCGGTCCTCGGCCAGCGAGTAGGCCAGGGCGCCGAAGGCGATCTCCGCCGCGGGGCAGTCCGCGGGGTCCGCCAGCAGGGGTTCGATCACGGTGTGCCGCACCAGCTGCTCGTGGACGGCGTCGGCGAGGACGTGCTCCCGGTAGAAGAGCGTCCCGCGCGGTGAGCCGCCGAGCCGTTCGAACGCGGCGGCGAGCCGGGCCGCGCCGGGCGGGGAAGTGATCTCCAGGGCGGCGAACTGCCCGACCAGCGCGGCCCGCAGCGAGCGGTGCAGGCCGAACAGCGACATCGTGTTGACCACGGCCAGGGCGGGCGCGGGCACCGCGTCCAGGTAGCGGCCGTACGCCGGGTCGAGGCCGAAGTCGGCCATCATCGCGGCGAACAGTTCGGCGTGCGCCCGCTCCGGCCGGCCCGCGCCGTACTCGTCGTACTGCAGCGCGACGAGTGCCGCCTTCGCCGGGTGCGGCAGCCGGGGCACCGCCCACATCTGCGGGTCGGCCTCCTTCAGGTGGTACGTCGAGCGGTGCGCCAGGTACTCGCGGGCCTGCTGCCGGGTGCCCGCCGTCAGCAGGTGGTGTGAGGGCCCGTCGCCGTCCGGTGGTTCGGCCAGCAGATCGGCCAACACGGCCTCCAGCGGCGGCGGTTCGCCCACCTCCCGGCGCAGCGCGGCCAGGAACGCCCGCTCCAGCCGCCCGCGCAGGGCGAGCAGCGGCGGCGACCACTCCCAGGCGTCGTCGACGTCCGCGAAGCCCCGGTAGTGCAGCTCGTAGCAGACGTACAGGGCGAGTTGGGCGTCCTCGCCCCAGGGATCGGCCGGGGCGTCGAGCGGCGGGGGAGACAGGTGGGTCGGGGGCGGCCGGTGCAGCGCGGTGAGGACGGCGGCCGAGAACGGGCCGCGGGCCGCGGGCAGTCGCGGCGCACCGGTGTTCGTGCGGGTGGCGGTCGACACGGTTCCCACCTCGTTTCGTTCCTCGGGGGTCGGTCGTTCAGGCCGGACGGAGTTCCAGTACGCAGCACTTGGGGCCGCCGCCGGCCTTCAGCAGCTCCGGGAGCGAGACCGGCACCGGTACGAACCCGGCCGCCCGCAACTGACCGGCCAGGCCCCGGGCGGCGGCCGGCAGCACCACGTGGCGGCCGTCGCTGATCGCGTTCAGGCCGAACGCGGCGGCGTCCGGCGGGTCGGCCAGGATCGCGTCCGGGTAGAGGCGGTGCAGCAGCCGGCGGGCGGCCGGGGCGAACGCGTCCGGGTAGTACATCACCCGGGTGTCGTCCAGCACGGCCAGCGCGGTGTCCAGGTGGTAGTAGCGCGGATCGGTCAACTCCAGCGAGACCACCGGCAGTCCGAGCACCCGCTGGGCCTCCCGGTGGGCGGCGGTGGTGGTGCGGAAGCCACTGGCCGCCAGGATCCGCCGCCCGACCACCAGCAGGTCGCCCTCGCCCTCGTTCACCTCGGCGGCGGTGCGGACCTGCCGGAACCGGGCGGCCGCGAACCAGCGCCGGTGCGCCGCCGACTCGCCCGCGCGCTGCCGGTGGCGGAAGTTCGCGACCAGCACCCGGCCGGCCACCACCGTCGCCCCGTTCGCGGTGAACACCATGTCGGGCAGGCCCGGCTCCGGCGCCAGCAGGTCGACCCGGTGGCCGAGCGAGCGCAGCACCGCCGCGAGGTCCCGCCACTGCCGCAACGCGACCGCCCGGTCCACCGGCCGGTCCGGGTCCATCCACGGATTGATCGCGTACTCCACCGCGAAGTGCTCCGGCGGGCACAGCAGGTACCGCCGTCGGCGGGCCGGGAGCCCGGGGCGGGCCGGGAGCCCGGTGCGGGCCGGGACGGCGGGGGCGGTGAGCGGGTCCATGCGCCGCGTCTGTCCGCCGCCGCCCGCAGCGAAACGGCGTCCCGGCGGGAACGGGACGGTGCTGGCGGGGACGGGACGGGGACAGGAGCGGGACGGCACGGGTGGGGGACGGGTTGGCGGGGGACGGGACGGCGGGGGCGGGATGGTCGGAGCGGGGGAACGGCGGGGGAGCGACGGCGGTGGCGAAACGGCGGTGGCGAAACGGAGGGGGCGGGGTGGGGCGCCGCGGGGTGGGTGGGGGCGGGGGTGGAACGGCTCGGGGCGGGCAGACGGTACGGCCGGAGGTGGTGGTGCGGTGAAACCGGGAGTCGAGCGTCGAACGGTCGGGGGCGGGCGGAGGGGCCGTCCGGTGCGGGGGTCGCGCGGGCCGGTGGTGCGGGGGGTGCGGCCGGGCGCGGGGCCGGGGCGGGCCGGGAGGAGGGGGAGCGGGTTGGAGCGGGCGGCGGCGCGGGCGTGGCGGTTGCTGGTGCTGGCGGCGGCCGGGTACGCGGGCTACCTGCTGGTGGGGAAACTGCTGCTGCCGGTGGTGGCGGTGTTCGTCGCCCTGGTGATCACGGCCGTGCTGCGGCCGCCGGTCGACCTGCTGTCCCGCCGGATGCCGCGCGCGCTGGCCGTGCTGCTCACGCTGCTGGGCGGGCTGGCGCTGATCGCCGGGCTGGGGCTGCTGGTCGCGATGGTGGTCCGGGCGCAGGCGGGGCAGCTCGGCGGGCAGGTGCGCGACGGCGTCGACCGGCTGGAGCACTGGTTGGAGGGGCCGCCGCTGCACGCCAGGACGGGGACGCTGTCCGACCTGCGGCAGCGCCTGGGCGACCTGCTCAGCACCCACCGGCAGGCGGTGCTGTCCACCGCCGTGACCAGCGCCGGATGGGTGGTCGAGGCGGCGGCCGCGCTCGCGCTCGCGGTGTTCTGCGCCGTGTTCCTGACCCACTCCGGGGAGCGGATGTGGCGCTGGGCGACCGACCTGATGCCGGCCCGGAACGCGGCCGTCTGGCAGCGGGCCGGGCACGCCGCGTGGCGCACCTTCGCCGGGTACACCCGGGGCCTGTTCCTGGTGGCGGGCACCAACGCCGTCCTGGTCGGCGTGGTGCTGGCGGTCCTCGGCGTCCCGCTGGCCGTGCCCCTCGCCGGGCTGGAGTTCCTGGCGGCGCTGATCCCGCTGGTCGGTTCGCCGATCGCGCTGGCCGTCGCCTCCCTGGTCGCCCTCGCCACCCGGGGCCCGGTCACCGCCCTGCTGGTGCTGGCGCTGATCGTGCTGATCGGCCAGCTGGAGGGGCACGTGCTGCACCCGCTGGTGATGGGCTGGGCCGTCCGGCTGCACCCCGTCGCGGTCGCCCTGGCGGTGGCCGTCGGCGGCACCCTCGGCGGGATCGTCGGCGCGGCCGTCGCGGTGCCGGTGCTGTCGGTGGGCTGGGCGGTCTTCCGCGAGCTGCACGAGGGGGACGGACGGGACGAGGCCGGGGCGCGCGGCGCGGGGCGGGGCGGCGGCCCGTGAGGCGGTGCGACCCGTGGGGGCGCCCGGCCGGTCGGTCCTCCGGGCCGTGAGGGCGGGGGCGCCCGGCCGGTCAGTCCCGGGGAGTGCCCCACGGGCCGGTCGCGGTCGGGCAGCCCGTCCTCACGGTAGGCGCGGGCCCCGACAGCCGGGGGCGCCGGGGGAGGGGCGGACGACGCGGGCTGTCGAGGCGGCCAGGGCGGTCAGGGTCGCCAGGGTCGCCACCAGCCCGAGCCGGGCGAGTCGGGCTGGTGGCGCCACGGCCGCTGCCAGGGTCAGCAGGACGGCGAGCAGGGCCCGGCAGGGCGGGCCGAGGACGGCTCGGAACTGGTGGTGGCGCATGGTGCGCAGGCGGAGGTCGAGTTCGACGTCCACCCGGAGTTCGGCCTCCAGGGCCGCCAGCAGTTGGCGTTCCCGGGGGGAGAGCGTCGCGCCGCCGTCCACCGTCCTCACCACCAGTCGTCAGGAGCTCAGCCGTCGGCCGTTCCGGGCACCGGGCCGGTCTCCGCGACCGCGCCCGGGACGGCGACCGCGGCCGGGCCCAGGAGGGCGCACAGGGTGCTCAAGGCGGTCCAGGACACCGTGCGGGCCCGGTAGGCCAGGCGACGGGCGAGCGGGCCGACCCGGCGGGGCCGGTCGGTCGGGACGTTCATCGTCCACCGGTCCGGGGTCGCGCCAGCACGCTGGTATCGAGGTCGTCCAGCAGGGCGCCGACCGAGGGGTGCACCTCGACGGCGCCCGCGCCGCGCAGCTCGGCGGCGGCGAAACCGCCGCTCTCCACGCCCACGCACGGCGTCCCGGCCCGGCCCGCCGCCTCGACGTCCCACACGCTGTCGCCGACGAACACCGACCGCTCCGCCGGGGCGGCCGCCTGCTTCAGAGCTGCCCGCACCAGGTCCGGGGCGGGCTTCGAGGCGTCCACCGCGTCCGCGTCGGTCACCGCGTACAGGGCGTCGTCGGCGTCCAGCACCCGGCGCAGCACGTCCAGTTCGCGTCCGGAGGCGGAGGTGGACAGCACCACCCGCCAGCCCCGTCCGGCGCACTCGCGCAGCAGGTCGCCCGCGCCGGGGAAGGCGCGCAGGCCCGGCCAGTGCTGGGCGTAGAGCGCGAGGTGCGCGGCGTCGACCGCGTCGTCCTCGGAGCGGTCCCGGTCGTCCCCGAGCAGGTGGTCGAGGAGTTGCTCGCTGCCCATGCCGATGGCCCGGTGGATCCGGGCGGCGTCCACCTCGTGCCCGTACTGCGCCAACGCCTGCCACCAGGCCAGGGTGTGCAGGTAGACGGTGTCCACCAGGGTGCCGTCCACGTCGAACAGTGCGGCCGCGACGTCCGCTGCCATGCCGTCGCCTCCTCCCGACCGGGGCTCTACGGCCCGGACTTCTTCCGCTGCGTGCCCCCGTCTACCCCGGTCGGTGTGCTCCACACCCCCGTTTTCCGCCGGGCCCGGACGGACAGACGCCCGGGAGGAAGGGGACGGTGCGGATGACCGAGCAGCACCTGGGTCGGCACGAGACCCCGAACGAACGCGCGGACCGGCGCTGGACCGAGCTCCTCCAGGAGGTCCGGGTGGCCCAGACCGGTGCGCAGATACTGTTCGGCTTCCTGCTGAGCGTCGTCTTCATGCCGCGCTTCACCACCCTCAGCGGCTTCGAACGCGGCCTGTACGTGGTCACCGTCGTCCTCGGCGCGCTCGCCACCGGCGCCCTGATCGCCCCCGTCGCCTACCACCGGCTGCTCGCCGGCCGCCGCCTCAAGCCCCAACTCGTCGACGCCACCGCCCGGGTGGTCACCCTCGGCGTCGTCCTACTCGCGCTCACCGTCGGCTCCGCACTGTTGTTGCTGCTGCACCTGGCCACCGGCGGCAGCCCGCTGGCCTGGGTGGTCGTCGCCGCCGTGATGGGCTGGTTCGCGCTGTGGTGGCTGGTGCTGCCCTGGCTGCTGCTGCACCGCAGCGGGAACGGGAACGGGAACGGGAACGGGAACGGGAGCGGGAGCGGCAACGGCAACGGCAATGGGAGCGGAAGCGGCGACGGGGGCGGAAGCGGCGGGGACGGGGGCGGGAGCGGGGCGCGGAACTGAGGGGGCCGGTTTTCGTTCCGGCCCCGGTGGTCAGACGCCCGCCATGGCACCCACCGAACCCCGTACCGTCGTCGTCACCGGAGCCTCGGCCGGCGTCGGCCGCGCCGTGGCCCGCGCCTTCGCCGCCCGCGGCGACCGCCTCGCCCTGCTCGCCCGCGGCCGGGCCGGGCTGGACGCCGCCGTCGAGGAGGCCCGCGACATGGGGGCCCGCGCGATGGCCGTCCCCGTCGACCTGGCCGACCCGGACGCCGTCGAACGCGCCGCCGAGACCGTCGAACGCGCCCTCGGCCCGATCGACGTCTGGGTCAACGCGGCCCTGGCCTCCGTCTTCGCCCCGTTCACCGAGATCACGCCCGCCGACTTCCGCCGCGTCACCGAGGTCAGCTACCTCGGCTACGTGTACGCCACCCGGGCCGCGCTGCGCCGGATGCTGCCGCGCGACCGGGGCTGCGTGGTCCAGGTCGGCTCGGCGATCGCCTACCGGGGCATCCCGCTGCAGAGCGCGTACAGCGGCGCCAAGCACGCGCTGCAGGGCTGGAACGAGGCGGTGCGCTGCGAACTGCTGCACCGGGGCACGGCGGTGCGCACCACGATGGTGCAGCTGCCCGCCGTCAACACGCCGCAGTTCGACTGGGTGCGCTCCCGGCTGCCCCGGACGGGCCGCCCGGTCGCGCCGGTCTACCAGCCCGAGCCGATCGCCCGCGCGATCCTGTACGCCGCCGACCACCCGGGCCGCCGCGAGTACCGGGTCGGCGCCTCCACCGTCCTCACCGTGCTGGCCAACGGGCTCGCCCCCGGCCTGCTGGACCGCTACCTCGCCCGCACCGGCTACGACGCCCAGCAGACCGACGCCCCGCGCCCGCCCGACCAGCCCGACAACCTGTGGGCCCCGCTCGACGACCACCGCGACCACGGCGCCCACGGCCGCTTCGACGACGAGGCGAAGCCCCGCAGCCTCCAAGCCTGGGCCGACCGCCACCGCGTCCCGCTCGCCGCGGCCGGCAGCGCCGTCCTGCTGCTGGCGGCGGGCGCGGCCCGGCGCGGGCGGGCGGGGCGGGAGTGAGCGGGGCCAGGGCGAGCGGCCAGGGCGACCGGGTGCCGACCGGGTCGTCGCCGGGCGGGGGCGGCGCGGCCGCCGGTGCGGCGGGGAGCCGTCGACGGACGGCGAATTCCCCGGTGCCGGGCGCCCGGGTGGGCGCGGGGCAGCGGGGAATTCGGGCTCCGGGCGCGGACGGTCCTCTCCGGCGGAAGTCCGCCGGGTCGGCCGGCCGCCGCCTGCTCCGTCCTGACGGTGCCTCTCCTCCTGTCCTCGAACCGCCGGGCTGGCGGCTCAGTGCGTGAAGCGGTGGCGCGGCCGGCCGGTCGGGCGCTGGGCGGCGGTGGAACCGCCGGTGGTGCGAGTGGTGTCGGTGGTGGTGGTGTCGGTGCCGGGGAGGCCGGTCCGGTCGTCGGTGCGGTCCAGGACCACCGGGGCGTCCGCGGTGGCGGCCGCCCGGTGGCGGCGGTGCCAGCGCAGGCCGCCGACCGTCAGGGCGATCCCGGCGCAGAAGAGCAGGGCGAGGGCCAGGCCGGCCAGGAAGGCGCCGAGGGTGCTCATGGTGGCGATCTGGTGGCCGAGCACGTCGACGCCGGTCTCCGGGCCGCCGCCGAGGTTGTCGGCGATCAGCAGGCCCGCGAACGCGCCGGACGCGGCGAACAGCAGGATTCCGAGCAGCAGCATGGTTCAGGTCCTTTCGCTTGCTCCGTTGCTCCTGGTCGGCGGGCGTCTGCCCAGCCCCGTCGGACCGAATCAGCCCGGGTCAGACGTCCGCCAGGTAGGGGGCGGCGCGCCCCTCGGCGAGGGTCAGGCCGTGGCCGGGGGCGCCGTCCGCGCCGGGGGTGACGGTGCCGCCGGCCGGGTCGAGGGTGCCGTCGAACAGCAGCGACTCGACCCGGACGTGGTCGTGGAACCACTCCAGGTGCCGGACGGCGGCGCCCCGGGCGGCGGCCGCGTGGGCGTGCGCGTGCGGCGAGCAGTGCGCGGAGAGCGGGACGCCGGACGCCTCGGCGACGGCCGCCGCCCGCAGGAAGCCGGTCGGGCCGCCGCAGCGGGTGGCGTCGGCCTGCAGGCAGTCCACGGCGGGGGCGAGCCGGGCGAAGTAGCGGCTGTCGTCGCCGTACTCGCCGGCCGCCACGTCGGGGGCGACGGCGGCGCGGACGGCCGCCAGCCCCGCCGGGTCGTCGGAGGACACCGGCTCCTCGAACCAGCTCACCCCGTCGTCGGCGAACGCCGAGGCCAGCCGGATCGCCCGCTTCGGGGTGAACGCGCCGTTGGCGTCCACGTACAGCGCCGTGTCCGGGCCGATCGCGGTGCGGGCGGCGGCGATCCGCTCCAGGTCGCGTTCGGGGCGGGTCCCCCAGGACTCGCCGATCTTGATCTTGACGCGCGGGATGCCCTGCTCCTCGACCCAGCCGCGCAACTGCCGCTCCAGCACCCGGTCCGGGTACGTGGTGAAGCCGCCGCTGCCGTACACCTCGACCGGCCGGGGCCGCCCGCCCAGCAGCCCCACCAGCGGGACGTCCAGCAGCCGCGCCGCCAGGTCCCACAGCGCCAGGTCGACGGCGGACAGCGCGTACGTGCCCAGGCCCGGGCGGCCCGCGTTGCGCAGCGCCCGGCGCATCGCCTCGTACGCGCCGGAGGTGTCGAGCGCCTCCCGGCCGAGCACCACCGGGCCGAGCTGCTCGCGCACCAGGGCGGCGGTGGCGGGCGGGCCGTACGTCCAGCCCAGGCCGGTGGCCGGGCCGCTGCCCGCCTCGACCAGCACCAGGGTGGTGGAGTTCCAGGCGAGGGTGCCGTCGGCCTCGGGGCGGTCGGTCGGGACGGTGTACACCCGGGCCGTCAGCCATTCGATCGGACGGTCGGTCCACATGACGCTCACCTCACGGCTCTCGGTTCGGGGTGCGCAGGCCCTGCCGGGCCCCGGCGGCGAGCACGCCCGCCGCCCGGTCGACCAGGGCCATGATGGTCAGCGCCGGGTTGGCGGCGCCCTGGGTCGGCAGCACGCTGCCGTCGGTGATCAGCAGGTTCGGCACCGCGAAGGAGCGCAGGTCCCGGTCGACCACGCCGTCCTCGGGCCGGGCGGCCATCCGGCAGCCGCCGACCAGGTGCGCGTACCGGTCGATGGCGATCACCTCGCTGGCGCCCGCCGCGGTCAGGATCGCCTCCATGGTGCCGCGCGCGGCCGCGATCACCTGCTTGTCGTTGTCGCACTGCGAGTAGGAGAAGTGCGCGACCGGCAGCCCGTGCCGGTCCTCCTCCTCAGCCAGCGTGACCCGGTTGTCGGCCTGCGGGAGCAGCTCGGCCAGCCCGCCGAGCGTCGCCCAGTGCACGTAGTCGGACAGGTAGTGGCGCAGCTTCCCGCCCCAGTGGCCCTGGGCGACCACGTGCTCGGCCCAGGTGATCGGCATCGGCGAGACGGTCTGGATGCTGAAGCCGCGCCGGTACGGCTTGGCCGGGTCGGTCTCGTAGAACGCCTCCGTCGACACCCCCGGCGGCGGCGCCTTGTAAGCCCGCACCTCCTGCTCGAAGCGGCCGGAGACCTGTGGCGCGCCCTGCACCATCACGTACCGGCCGACCTGGTCGAAGTCGTTGCACAGGCCGTCCGGGAAGCGCGCGTTCGCCGAGTTGAGCAGCAGCCGGGGCGTCTCGATCGCGTACCCGGCGACCGCCACCGTCCGGGCCCGCTGCAGGTGCTCGCGGCCGCCGCGCAGGTAGCGCACGCCGCGCGCCAGGCCGTCCGGGCCGAGCTCGACCGCGCAGGCCATCGCGTCGGCGCGGACCTCCACGCCGTGCGCCAGCGCGTCCGGCAGGTGGGTGATCAGCGGCGACGCCTTGGCGTTGACCTTGCAGCCCTGCAGGCAGAACCCCCGGTACACGCAGTGCGGGCGGCGCCCGAACCGGCCGTTGCTGATCGCCACCGGCCCGACCCGGGCCTCCAGGCCGAGCGCCGCCGCCCCGCGCAGGAACACCTCGCCGTTGCCGCCCACCGGGTGCGGCGCGTGCGGGTAGGCGTGCGGCTCGCCCCACGGCCAGTACTGGCCCGCCACCGGCAGCTCCGCCTCCAGCCGCTGGTACGAGCCGCGCAGGTCGCCGTAGGCCAGCGGCCAGTCGGCGCCCACCCCGTCCCGGCGGTGCGTCTCGAAGTCGGACGGGTGGAAGCGCGGCGCGTACCCGGCGAAGTGCACCATCGAACCGCCCACCCCGCGCCCGGAGTTGTTCGACCCCATCGGCACCGGGTCGGCGCCGGACAGCACCCGCGGCTCGGTCCAGTACAGGTGGTGCGAGCCGTACTCGTCGCTCACCCAGTCGCGCAGCGGGTCCCAGAACGGGCCCGCCTCCAGCACCACCACCGACCAGCCGGCCCGGGCCATCCGCTGCGCCAGCACGGTGCCGCCCGCGCCGCAGCCGACGATCACCAGGTCGACCTCGTCCTCGTCCCGGTGGCGGCGCATCCGCTCCACCAGCCGCCGGTCGAAGCCCAGGCCGTCCCGGGGCAGCAGCCAGGCGGAGGCGTTGCGCCGCCGCACCGCGCGCTGCCGCCGGGTGGTCTGCCGCAGGGTGGCCAGCGCGGCCTTCGCCTCGCCGTGCCGGCCGGGGTCGGTGACGGCGGGCAGCGGCGGCGGGTCGGGCCGCTCGGCGGCCGGCTGCCGCTCGGGGTGGGCGTCGGCGACCTCCCAGCGCTCGCGCCGCCCGACGCCCAGCCGGGCGTACCCGGACGGGAAGGCCGGGCCGCCGAAGCCGATCTCGCTCCAGGCCGTCGGGTGGGAGTAGTACGCGGTGCAGGCGTAGCGCGTCCACAGGCTCCACACGTGCTTCGCGGGCCAGCCGTGCCAGCGCACCGCCCGGCGCACCTTCTCCACCAGGCCGTCCTGCTCACGCCCGGTCAGCTCGGCGAAGCTGCGGCGGCCCGGCAGCGCCCGGGCGTCCTCGTCCAGCGCCCGCATCGTCTCCGGCCAGGCCCGGTCGTCCGGCGGCAGGTCCGCGTAGTGCCAGCCGTCGGTCTCCCGCTCGGCCAGCCGGGCGTCGATCATCTGCAGCAGGTCGACCGGCGGGTCGTCCAGCAGCCGGTTCAGCAGGGCCCGGGCGGTGGCCTCCTCGGTGGGCGTGAACAGCCGCAGCGGCGGGCACGGCCCCGCGACCCGGGAGGTCACCAGGGCGGCGGTCACCTCGTCCCACTGCGGGCGGCGGGCCAGCGAGTCGTAGCCGGGGAAGCGGCCCTCGTACGGCCGCTCGCCGTGCGCCGGCCGCTCGCCGCCGGGCGGCCGTTCGCCGTGTGCCGGCCGCTCCCCGTCCGTCGGCTGCTCCCGCGCGCTCACGACCGGCCCTCGCGCCGCAGCACCGCCGCGACCAGGCCCATCCCGCCGACCATGCCCAGCAGCAGCGGGGCGAACACCGGCGGGCCGGTCTCCAGGTTGAACCGGGCCATCCGCCAGCCGCCCGGCTTCTCGGCGACCCCGCGCACGTGCAGCCAGAACCCCTGCAGCCCGTTGGCGGCGATCGCCGCCGACACCACCGGCAGCACCGTCCGGGCCGCCCGGGCGTCCGCCGCGCCCGCCAGGCCCGCCGCCGCGCCCAGCGGGCCCAGCACCACCGGCCACCACATCATCCGGTTCCCGAACCCGGCCCGGTCGTGCTCCAGGTAGATCTCGGCGGCCGCCACCACCGAGCCCGCACCGGTGGCCAGCGCCAGCGAGCGCTGGAACCGGCCCTCGCGCAGCGCCGCCAGCGGCCCGGTCACGACCTGCTCCGGTGCGGCAGCAACTCGGCCAGCTTGGCCCGCAGGCCGCGCTTGACCACGGCCACCCGGTCGCTGTCGCCGCGCAGCACCGACTCGGCGGCGTCCTTGATCTGCGACCAGTCGGCGTGCGGCGGGATCGGCGGCACCGCCGGGTCGGTGCGCACGTCCAGCACGCACGGCCGGTCCGCGCCCAACGCCCACTCCCAGGCCGCCCGCACCTTGCCCGGGTCCTCGACCCGCAGGCCGCGCAGGCCCACCGACTCGGCGAAGTCCGCGTACCGGACGTCCGGCAGCTGCTGCGAGGGCAGGAAGCTCGGCGCGCCCTGCATCGCCCGCATCTCCCAGGTCACCTGGTTCAGGTCGTGGTTGTTCAGCACGCACACCACCAGCCGCGGGTCGCTCCAGCGCTCCCGGTAGCGGGCGACGGTGACCAGCTCGGCCAGCCCGTTCATCTGCATCGCGCCGTCGCCGACCAGCGCCACCACCGGCCGGTCCGGGTGGGCGAACTTCGCGCCGATCGCGTACGGCACGCCCGGGCCCATGGTGGCCAGCGTGCCCGACAGCGAGCCGCGCATGGTGCCGCGCATCCGCAGGTGCCGGGCGTACCAGTTGGCCGCCGAGCCGGAGTCCGCCGTCAGGATCGCGTTCTCGGGCAGCAGCGCGTCCAGCGCGTGCACCAGGTACTCCGGGTTGACCGGGTCGGCGGGCACCTTCGCCCGCTCCTCCATCACGTCCCACCAGCGCGCGGTGTTCTTCTCCACCTGCTTGCGCCAGCTCCGGTCCTTCTTGCGGTGCAGCATCGGCAGCAGCCGGTCCAGCGTCGCCGCCGCGTCACCGACCAGGTTGACCTCGTACGGGTAGCGCAGCCCCACCATGAACGGATCGGCGTCGATCTGCACCGCCCGCGCCTGGTCGAACTCCGGCAGGAACTGGGTGTACGGGAAGCTGGAACCCACCGTCAGCAGGGTGTCGCAGTCCCGCATCAGCTCGTACGAGGGGCGGGTGCCCAGCAGCCCGATCGACCCGGTCACGTACGGCAGGGTGTCCGGCAGCACGTCCTTGCCGAGCAGCGCCTTCGCCACCCCCGCGCCCAGCAGCTCGGCCACCTGCTCGACCTGCCGGCGCGCCCCGCGGGCGCCCTGGCCGACCAGCATCGCCACCTTGCCGCCCGCGTTCAGCACCTCGGCGGCCCGGGCCAGTTCGCCGTCGTCCGGGACGGGGTGCGACTTCGGCATCCCCAGGCTGGACGGCACCATCTTGAACGCGTGCCCCGGCGCCTGCTCGGGCAGCTCCTGCACGTCCGCCGGGATGATCACGGCGGTCACCGTGCGGTACGTCGCGGCGGTGCGGAACGCCCGGTCCAGCACGTTCGGCAACTGCTCCGGGACGGTCACCATCTGGCAGTACGCCGAGGCGACGTCCTTGTACAGGCTCAGCAGGTCCACCTCCTGCTGGTACGAACCGCCCATCGCGCTCCGGTCGGTCTGCCCGACGATCGCCACCACCGGCACGTGGTCCAACTTGGCGTCGTACAGCCCGTTCAGCAGGTGGATCGCGCCCGGCCCGGAGGTCGCCGCGCACACACCGACCTTCCCCGAGAACTTGGCGAACCCCACCGCCTCGAACGCCGCCATCTCCTCGTGCCTGGCCTGCACGAACGCCGGTCGGTCGTCGGCCCGCCCCCACGCGGCCAACAGCCCGTTGATCCCGTCCCCCGGGTACCCGAACACCTGCTCCACGCCCCACTCCCGCAAGCGGGCGAGCACCTGATCCGCGACAGTCCTGGACACGGGAGTCCTCCTTCTTCGCGCACGACGACACCACTGCCCGGCGTCTGACCGCCCCGTCGGAACGGAAACCCCGGGAAGCGGTGCCCACGTGCGCCCGCCCCGCCCCCGGCCGGCGGGCGGCGGGGACGGGGCGGGCGCGGAGAGGCGAGAAGGACCGGAGGACCCGGGTCGGGGCTCAGCCCCAGTTGCCGGTGAGCGGCTGGACGCCGGAGGCGGTGCCGAGCTTGCGCGAGAAGACGTTCACCGCGTCGTCGTCACCGGCGTACAGCGTCTGGTCGCTCGGTCGGTAGACGCCGATGCCGTCGGTGCCGGACGCGTCCCAGTCGCCCTTGACCGGCAGGTCGCCCGGGTTGCCGTACTTGGCGCCGCGGTTCGGGACCGGCGCGGTGTTGGAGAAGCTCATGAAGAACTCCTGGGTGGACGGCCGGTAGACCGCCACCGTGCTGCGCCCGGTACCGCTCCAGTTGCCGACCAGCGGCACGTCGCCCGGGTTGCCGAACTTCGGCGAATAGGCGGGTGTCGCGTTGTCGTTGCTCAGGTAGAAGTGCTGGTCGCCGGGCCGGTACACGCCGATGGTGGTGCGTCCGGTGCCGTCCCAGTCGCCGACCAGCGGCACGTCGCCGGTGTTGCCGTAGGTGATGACGCGGGCGACGGTCGCGTTGTCGTCGCTGAGGAAGAACTGCCGGGTGGACGGCCGGTAGTAGCCGAGCGTGTCGGTGCCGGGGCCGGTCCAGTGGCCGGAGAGCAGCACGTCCCCGCTGGTCATGCCGAGGCCGCCGGCGCCGAGGTTCGCGGTGCCGAGCGGCTCGCCGCCCCGGCCGTACGCGGTGAACGCACCCGTGGCCGGGTCGTAGCCGGCGGGGCCGGACGGGCGGGCGGTGTCGGTGGCGTCGACGACCGCGCGGCCGATCGCCTGCTGGGCGGCGACGGTCTTCGGGCTGCCGGTGTACTGGGCCTGGCCGATCCAGCGGAAGTTCATCAGGTAGGTGATCCGCGGGTCGGCGGCCGCGATCGCCCGGTAGTTCAGGTTCCCGGCCGCGATCGTGGCGTCGGTGGAGCTCCCGCAGCCGTCCGCGACGGGCTGGCCGACGCCGGCCGGATTGGTCTCCGGGATCAGGAACAGGTGCTGGTCGGGCGAGGCGAGCTTGGCCTTCAGCTTGACCACGTTGGCCGCCGTCCGGGCCCGGCCGACGCAGTACTCGTCGTAGCCGACCAGTTCGACGCCGGCCGGGACCTTCTCGGCGCGGTTCAGCTCACTGGCCACCAGGGTGAGGCCGATGCCCTTCCCCGGGAACACCTGCTCGATCTGGCCGATCGCGGTGTTCTGGGCGGCCAGGTCCATCCGGTAGCCGGAGGGCTCGTCGACCATGTAGATCAGGCCGATCTTGCCCAGGTTGCCGTCGATCTTCTGCCGGAACGCGGCCAGTCGGGCCGGCGTGTCCGGGAGCGGGGAGCCCTGGCCCCACACGGAGTTGTCCCAGACCAGGTTGCCGGCGTCCAGCACGCAGGCCTGCGGCAGGCAGTAGTCGAGGAAGCCGGAGGCCGGGTCCTGCCGGATGAACTGGGTGAAGTTGGTCCACGGCTGGACCTCGGGCAGGTGGTTGACCGAGTTCGGGTTGTTGTCCGGGTCCCAGGTGTCGAAGTACCCGTAGTAGTCCAGGCCGCCGAGCATGGACACCCGCAGGTCGTCCACGGCGCTCACCTGGCCGGCCGCCGACTGGTGGGTGCCCAGCAGCAGGTAGCCGTCCCGGGGCAGGTCGGCCGGGCTGTCCACCGGGAACGCGGTGCCGTTGACGGTGACCGTCGCGGTCCGCGCCGGGCCGGGCCGGACCGCCACCGACACCTGGTACGTCTCGGCCGCCGGAACGCTCCGCTCGGCCGCCCACAGCGCCGTGCCGCCCTGGAACAGCTGCAGCCGCCCGTCGGCCCGCACCCGCAGGCCCAGCGCGACGTCCGCACCCTCCACCCAGCCGCTGGACGCGGACGAGCCGCTCAGCACCAGCGAGGCCCAGTCCGCGGACGACGAGCTGCCGACCACCGGGGTCAGCGCGGCGCGCACCGTGTACGTGCCCGAGTCGAGGTCCGCGGTGGCGGGCTTGTTCAGGCGCACCGCCGCGTTGCCGCCGGACGCCGCGCTGCCGCCGGACAGCGCCAGCCGGTTCGGCTGGTCGGCGCCGTTGACCCTCACGGCCCCCGCCGGCGGCGACACCGGCAGGCCCGGCGCGCCGCTCACCGGCGAGTAGTTCGCCGACACCAGGGTCGGCTGGCGGGCGCTCAGCTCGCCGTTCAGGCCGTTGTCGGCCGCGCCGCCCGGAACGCCGTCGAAGGTGTCGACGAACGGGTGCGGCCCGGAGGTCGCGGTGGTGTCCACCCGGCTGACCGTCAGGCCCCGGCCGGCGCCGTCGCCGAAGGTGGTCGGCGACGCGTCGGTCGGGTTGTACGCGCCCAGGTACAGGTAGGCGCTGCTCGGCCAGCGGGTCACGTCCGCCGGCGCCGCGGCCGAGAACGGGGTGCCGTTCACGGTCAGCCGCACCAGCCGGTCCGCGCCCGTCGACACGTCCACCGTGACGTCGAACGCGCCGCCCGGGCCCGGCGCCACGTGGCCGGACCAGAACGGCACCTCGCCGACCGACATGCCCCGGTGGAACAGCTGGAGGTCGCCGTTCGAACTGACCGTCAGACCGAGGTCGACGTCGTTCGCGGTGACGTAGCCGCTGCTGCGGTGGCTGCGCGCCAGCGAGACGGACGCCCAGTTGCCGCTCGCGGTGTCGCCGGTCATCGGGTCGACGACCGTGCTGACCGTGTAGTGGCCGCTCCCGTCGGCGATCACCGGGGCGTCCAGCATGATCGCGGAGAGCCCGGTCATGAACGACAGCTTGTTCGGCGCCGACGCCTGCCCGACCCGGACGTGGCCGGGCTCCGGGGCCGGAGTGCCGTCCCACCGGCCCGAGACCCGGGTGTACCCGATGTCGTGCGCGGTGCCGCCCTGCTGACGCGGGCCCAGGCCGACGTTCAGCCCGTACATCGGGCCCGCGGCCGAGGCGGACGGCAGGGTGAAGGAGTCGGAGAAGCTCCCCGAGGTGTTCAGGTCGGCCGGCACGGGGTACCCGGCCGGGACCGGGTCGGCCGCGGCGAGCGGTGAGGTGGCTGCGAGGGCGCCGGAGACCAGGCCCAGGGCGAGCACGCCCGTGGCGAGCCGGCGTCCGGCGGTTCGGTGAAGTGGCACGGTGGCGGAACGTCCTCCGGTAGGCCGCGGTGTGGCTGCGGGTGGTGGGGAGGACGGAGAAAGCACGCACGTTCGACCCGCCCCCCTGCGGAGCCAGCATCCTAGGGCACGCGCACGAACTTTCGGGAGGCGATGGGCGGTACGGCTGTGCGGCGGCTGTCCGCGCGGGGCCGGGGGCACCCGGACGGAGGCCCCCGGCGGGTGGCGGGTCCACCGGGGCCGGGCGGCAGCGGGCCATCCTCCTCCGCGCGCGGGGCGGCGGTGCTCAGAGCTCCTTGATCCGGGCCTTGAGCAGGCAGAACACGTTGCCCTCCGGGTCGGCCAGGACGTGCCAGGACTCCTCGCCGGTCTGCCCGACGTCGGCCGGGCGGGCACCGAGCGCGAGCAGGCGCTCCAACTCGGCGTCCTGGTCGCGGTCGGTGGCGCTGACGTCGATGTGCAGGCGGGGCAGACCCGGGTGCGGCTCGGCCTCGGCACTCAGGAACAGAGTGGGCTGGGCGCCGCCGAAGCCCTCGGGCGGGCCGATCTCGATGCTGCCGTCCGCCTCGCGGCCGAGTTCCACGAAGTCGAGCACCGCGCACCAGAAGCGGGCCAGCACTTCGGGTTCGCGGCAGCCCAGGACGAGTTCGCTGATCCGGCACGCCATCGGGGAACCTGCTTCCGGTGAGGGGACGACGACCTCTCCACCTACCCCGCACCGGGCCCCCGTACGCGCCGGGCGCGCGGGCCGTCCCCGGGTCCGGTCGGTGGGTCCGGTCGGTGGGTCCGGTCGGTGGGTCCGGTCGGTGGGTCCCGGTCGACCGGTGGGGGCTCAGCCGGCCGGGTGGGCGAGCAGGGCCAGCAGCTCGGACCAGCCCTGCTCCTGGGCGGCGGCGTCGCCCGGGCGGGTGCCGCCGAAGTCGGTCTCCTGGCCGGTCACCGGGTGGGTGGGGCGGGTGCCGGCCGCGAGGTAGGGGAAGGTGCCGACGCCGTGCCCGGCGTCCGGGAGGACCAGGGCCCGGTGCGGGTACGGGTCGTGGGCGGCGTCGAGCTCCTGGACGATCTGCCGGGCCCAGAGCGGCGAGGGCCACAGCCGGTCGTCGGCCCCGGCGACGGCCAGCACGGGGCCGCTGACCCGGTCGAGCGGTATCGGGCCCGAACCGACCGCCCTGCCGTCCTTGGTCCAGGCGGTGCTGAGGCGGTCCGGGAAACCGCTGTTGACCTGTGCGGACGGGGAGTAGACCACCGCGCCGTGGACCAGTTCGGGGTAGTCGTCGGCGAGCAGCAGGGCCGCCTCGCTGCCGCGCGAGTAGCCCAGCGCCAGCAGGTGGTCGGGGTCGGTGCCGGGCTGCGCGGCCAGCAGGCGCGCGGCGGTGGCGAAGTACTCCAGCGGGACGTCCTTCAGGGCGCTCGGCAGGCCCGGGCGGCCGAAGTAGCTCAGGGCCAGCGCCGGGTAGCCGTGCGAGGCGAGCAGGGCCGCGGCCGGTGCCAGGCCGTTGCCGCCCTCCGAGCCGCCGAAGAGCAGCACCGCCGGGTGGCGCGGGGTGCCCGGGGCCGGCAGGAAGAGGTCGCCGGCGACCCCGTCGGGCTCCGGGGTGAGCTTCCGGTCGGTCACGCCGTCCCCGAGCCACCGGCGGGTCAGCGTCCGGGAGGCGGCCGGGCGTCCGTCCGCCGTGGCGGTCAGCGTGACCCGGTAGCTCTGCCGCAGCATGCCCGGCGGGTAGAAGGAGGCGTGCTCCGGGTCGCCGTCGGCGGGTGCCATCGACCAGAACAGGCCCATCCCGTCCGCCACCCGGTAGCTGCCGGAGGACGGGACGGCGTCGTCCAGGGCCACCGTCCCGCGGGCGTCCGCCCGGAAGACGGCCCGCCCGCTCCACCGCTTCCCCTGCTGGTCCTCCGTCTGCGAGCCGACGGTGACCTCCTGGCCGGACCGCAGGCCGGTGACCCGGACGTGCACCGCCTGGTCGGTGAGCGAGGTCGCGGCGTCCACCTCGATCACGGCGGGCCCGTCCGGCGCCGTCGAGCACCCCGCCGTCCCCGCGCCGACCAGCGCCAGCGCCGCCGTGGCGCCCGCCCAGCGCCGGATCCGTTCTCCCATGCTCCCCGCCCTCCGCCCCCGTTCTTGCAAGTTTCAGCAAGAACATTCAATCGTCCGGCGGACAGTGTGCCAGCCCTTGTCGGCGGAGGTCGGCCCGGGGCGGCGCCGGCGGGCGCAGGTCGGAGCGGGCGGGGACGGGACGGGGCGTTGGCGGGGCGTCGGCGGGATGCGGGCGGGGGGTCAGCTGCGGATGACGGACAGCAGCCAGAACACCGGGAACAGGACGACGCCCAGGACGCACATCAGGAACAGGGACGCCAGCCAGGCGAACACGTACCCGTCGCCGCTCTCGGTGCTCCCCTTGCGGGCGGAGACCAGCAGCCACAGGGCGGGCATGCCCAGGGTGGCGGCCGTCCAGCCGGCGAAGGCGAGGTACTCCCCGGCGGTGACCGGCGAGGGCTGGTAGGCCCGGCCGCCGACCTCCCGGACGTCCAGCCGGCCGCCGACCCGCGAGTCGGCGGCGCCGCGCAGCGTCATCGGCCGGGACGGGGCCCCGACCGGGGACGAGGGCGTGTAGCGGCCCTCGCAACTGACGTCGGTGCTCTCCACCTCCTCGTAGCAGTGGGTGGCCACGTAGCTGCCGGTCGGCCCCAGCAGGCCGCTCATCGCGACCATCGGGCCGCCGAGCAGCAGCCAGGTCGCCACCGCCGTGCCCGCCAGCCACAGCGCGGCGAACCCGCCCGCCACCCGCCACGGCCAGGTCGGCCCCAGCCAACGGACCCACCCCATGCGACGCCCCCTGCCCCCGGGTCATTCCGCTGCAGGGCGCCCTACCCGCCGGAGCCGCTCCGGAACCCCCCACTCGATCAGCTCCGCGGTGAACTCCGCCGGAACCTCCTCGTGCGGGAAGTGCCCGACCCCCGGC
>NZ_JBSGET010000145.1:0-22353 GCF_053603035.1 Kitasatospora sp. NPDC004272
CCGCCCCCTTCCGAGGGGCGGGCCGCGGCGGCGTCCGCGTTCCCGGGCGTTCCCGAGTCTTCCCGGGCGTTCCCGAGTCTTCCCGGGCATCCCCGGGCGTTCTCCGGCGGCAGCGGGCCGGCCGGGGCTCAGCCGCAGGCGGCGCCGTTCAGCGCGAAGGCCGCCGGGGCCGGGTTGGTGGCGCCCTGGGTGGCGATGAAGCCGAGGGTGACCGAGCCGCCGGCCGGGACCGTCCGGGTGTAGTCCGCCGGGGTCACGCTCACCGCGCCCCCGCTCTGCGTCGCGGTGCCGCCCCACATCTGGCCGATCACCTGCCCGGCGGTGAACGCGAAGGACAGCGTCCAGCCGGACAGCGCGGTCGTGCCGGTGTTGCGGACGGTGATCTCGCCCTGGAACCCGCCGCCCCAGCCGTTCACCACCCGGTAGTCGACCCCGCAGCCGCCCGCCGGGGCGGCCGGGGTGGTGACCGCGACGGTCGCGGAGCGCTGCGAACGGTTGCCCGGCGGGTCGAAGGCGTAGACCGCGAAGGCGTACGCGGTGCCGGCGGCCAGGCCGGTCACGGTGGCCCGGGTGGTGGTGGTCGAGGCGACCACCGTCTCGCCGGCGGCGTCCACCCGCACCACGTCGTACCTGGCGACCCCGGTGTCGTCGGTCGACGCCGCCCAGGACAGCGTGGCCGAGCCCGCCGTGACCGCCTCGGCCACCGGCGCGCCGGGCGCGGTCGGCGGCATCGGCTCGACCGCGACGAGGGAGACGACGAAGGTGGTGACGCTCTGCGCGGGCAGCACCGCCGTGAACGACCCGCCCGCCGGGACGGGGCCGGCCTGGGCCGCCAGCGTCCTGGTGGCGTCCGTCACCCAGGCGGACACCCCGGCCGGGGCGGTGCCGCCCGCCAGGGTGAACTGCTGGCTCACCGCCGCGGCGCCCTGGTTGACGGCCACCACGGTCACCGCGGAGCCGCCCTGGTACGCCGAGGTCCACACGTTCGCCTGCGGGTTCGCGGGCGCGTCCAGCCGCACGTGCCCGGGGCGGACGAACTTCGCGAAGTGCGCCATCACCGCGCCGCGCTTGCTGATCTGCCCGTCCTCGCGCATCGGCCCGTAGCCGCGCCGGATGTACCACCACACGTACGCCTGGAAACCGCCGTCCACCAGTGCGTGGTGCATGTGCTCGCCGACGCCGAGCGCCTGCGGCCACAGGTCCGCGGAGTCCGAGCTGTTGGGGTAGTACACCTCCGTCATCCACAGCTCCTTGCCCTGCCCCTTCTGCTGGAACAGCGGGTACGGGAAGTTCGCGAACGAGGTGCCGTACAGGTGCGCCCCGAGGACGTCCAGGTTGGCGAGCGCCACCGGGTCGTTCAGGACCGGGTCGGAGAGGGCCTTCACGTACTGGAAGGACTCCGGGGCGATCACCCGGGTGCCGATCGCGCCCGCGTTCTCGCGCAGGAAGCGGACGATCTCGTCGGACGTCCACCACGTCCAGTCCTGCGCGTAGTCGGGCTCGTTCTGCACCGAGACGGCGTACAGCTCGACCCCGTTGTCCGCCATGAACACCCGGAAGTCCTCCAGGTGCTGGGCGTAGGCGCCGTACATGTCGTGGCGCAGCCGCCGGGCGTCGGTCTGGCTGCCGCGGACGAAGGTCTCCACCATGGCGGCCGGCGGGTTCCAGGGCGAGGCGAAGACGATCGCGCCCAGCGCGGCGGCCCGCTTCGCGGTCGCCACCTCGCGGCTCCAGTTCGCCCGGTCCTCGTCGACGTGGATCCGCAGCACGGTGAAGCCCAGCTGGCCCGGGCCGTTGCCGAACGCGGTCTCGCGCTGGTCGGCCGTCAGGTCCCCGGCCCAGAGCGGGTGGTTCATGCCGCCGAAGCCCCGGATGCTCTGGCGCCGCACCGACGGGTCGATCAGCACCGCCGTCCCGGCCGCCGTCGCGGTCGTCGCGGCCGCCCCCGCCGTCGCGGCGAGCACCGGGAGGGCGCCGAGCGCCGCCAGTACGGTCCGTCGGCGGGGGGCCGCCGTCCGGTCGGTCGAGGGGTCCTGCGGCACTGGGGTCACGGCGCTCTCCTGGGTCGCTCGGCGGGTGTGGGGGCCGGTCCGGGCCGGGGCGGAAGCAGGCAGCATTGTGGGCCGCCGCGCGCGCCGCGGGTCAAGGCGGCCGGGCGGCGGGCCGCCCCGCGGCGGGCGCGGACCGGGGGCGCTCCGGGGGAACGGCGCAGGTCGGCGCCGCCGGACGGGGCGGGCGGGAGCCGGGCGGGGCGGGGGCGGCGGCCGTGAAACGAACAGAAAGGCGGGCCCCTGACGCTGCGTTGCGGACCTCCGCCGGGAACGGACGGGTGCGCACTACAGTGCACGGTATGCCTACTCCGCAATTCATCCTGGACCTGCGCGCACACATCGGCCACGCCCCGCTGTGGCTGTCCGGCATCACCGCGGTGGTGGTCGACGACGGCCGGATCCTGCTCAACCGCCGCTCCGACACCGGCCGTTGGGCCCTGCTGCACGGCATCGTGGAGCCCGGCGAGCAGCCCGCCGACACCGTGGTGCGCGAGGTGCTGGAGGAGACCGGCGTCACCGTCCTCCCCGAGCGGATCACCAGCGTGCACACGCTGCCCGCCTTCGCCTGCGCCAACGGCGACCAGGTGCAGTACCTGGACGTCGCCTTCCGCTGCCGCCCGCTGTCCGGCGAGGCGGTGGTCGGCGACGAGGAGTCCCTCGCGGTCGCCTGGTTCCCGCTGGACGACCTGCCGCCGCTGGCCCCGAACGACACCCTGCTGCTGGAGAAGGCACTCGCCGACCACCCCGCGCCGTGGTTCGCCGTGGGCTGAAGCGCCGCCGGAACTCCCCTCCTCGGCAAGGCCGTTGGCCCTCCCAGGAGGCGACCATGGACTATCCACCGACCCGGCTGCCCGGGCGCGGCCCCGGCTGGTACCGGGGCGACCTGCACGTGCACTCGGTGCACTCGGACGGCGAACTCACCCCCGCCGGACTGGCGGCCGCCGCCCGCGCCGCCGGACTCGACTTCCTCGCCACCACCGAGCACAACTCGGCCGCCGCGCCCGGGGTCTGGGGCGAGGTGGGCGGCGAGGACCTGCTGGTGGTCCTCGGCGAGGAGGTCACCACCGGCACCGGCCACTGGCTGGCGCTCGGCCTGGCCCCGGGCCAACTCGCCGAATGGGAGCACCGGGTGGGCGAAGCGGCCTTCGCCGAGGCGCTGCGCGCGGTGCGCGCCGCAGGCGGCCTGTGCGTCGCCGCCCACCCCCACGCGCCGTACCCCGGAGGGGAGTTGACGTACCCGCTGGAGTCCTTCGACGCCGTCGAGGTGTGGAACGGGCAGTGGACCTCCGACCTGCCGTGGAACGCCGACAACGAGGCCGCGCTCGCCGAGTGGGGCCGCCGCCTCGGCGCGGGCGTCCGGGCCGGCCGCTGGCAGCCCGCCGTCGGCAGCAGCGACGCCCATCTGCCCGGCCAGCTCGGCACCCCGCAGACCGTCGTGCACGCCGAGGAGTTGAGCGTCCCGGCGGTCCTCGCCGCCGTCCGGGCCGGGCGCAGCTGGATCGCCGGATCCGCCGCCGTGCGGCTGGAGTTCACCGCCGAGGCGGCCGGCCGCACCGCCGGGATCGGCGAACTCCTGGCCACCGGCGGCCGCCCCGTCGAACTGGCGGTGCGGCTCTCCGGCGTCCCCGACGGCAGCACGGTGCACTTCCGCACCGAACGCGGCAAGGAGCACCGGACCCCGGCCGACGACCTGGTCCGCTGGACCACGGACGCCGAACGGACGGCCTTCGTCCGCGTCGAGGTGCGCGGCCCGGACGGGCGGACGGCGGCCCTGACCAACCCGGTCCTGCTCGCCTGACCTCCCGGCCTGGTCCCGTCGGCCTGGTCCTGCCGGCTAGGACAACACCCGGACGCCCAGCCACTGCTCGGCGCCGTACTCCTCGAAGCGGTCGACCTCGGTGAAGCCGAGGCGTTCGGCGACCCGCAGCGAGGCGGTGTTCGCGGTCCGGGTGGTCAGGGCGACGGGTGTGCCGGGCGCGGCGGCGGCCAGCCAATCGAGGGCGGCGCCGCACGCCTCGGTGGCGTAGCCGCGGCCCCAGGCGTGCGGCAGGAACAGGTAGCCGAGTTCGCGCGCCGCCGCCCCGGGGTGCAGGCGCGCCAGGCGCCCGGAGTCGTGCGGGTCGAGCGTGACGATGCCGATCACCGCCCCGTCCAGCTCGGCCACCAGCAGCCCCGGGCGGCGGCGCGGCACCTCGGGCAGCGTCCGTTCGAACTCCTCGCGCGGGCGGGCGCCGCCGATGTACCGGCCGACCTCCGGGGAGGTGAACAGCTCGACGATCGCCGCCCGGTCCCGGGCCTCCGGCTCGCGCAGCAGCAGGCGGGCGGTCCGGATCGGGGCGGGCGACCAGGGCAGCGGCGCGGGCACGGGCGCGGGGGTGGGCGCGGGTGCGGGTGCGGTCGACGGTTCGGTCATGCCCGTCAACGTACCGGGTACGTCCGAGGGGCCGTCAGGAGGTCGCCAGGTCGCGGCACCAGGCGACCTCGGCGGCCAGCGAGCCGTCCGCGAGGTACTGGCGGACCTGCGGGGCGGCGGCCAGCGCGTCGGCGGCCTCCGGGACGGGCACCTCGCGGAAGCCGAGGCGCCGCCAGAACGCGCCCGCGTCGGTGGAGAACAGGTAGACCCGGCGGATGCCGCCCGCGGTCGCCTCGGCCAGCACGTCCTCGACCAGCCGGCGGGCGGTGCCGCTGCCGCGCCGGTCCGGCCGGACGGCGACGCTGCGCAGCAGGGCGGCCGGACCGGCGAGCTCCAGGGCGGCGCTGGCGGTCGGGCCGCTGGCGTCCCGGACGGTCCACAGCAGGGTGCCGGGCTCGTCCAGGCCGTGCGGGTCCAGGCCCTGGGCCCGCAGGAAGGCGGCGAGGTCGTCGAGGTCGGCGGTGGCGGTGGTCATCGGACGGGATCCCTCCGGGAAGGCTTTCGGAAAAAGGGGAGCGGCGCTCGGACGCTACCCGAGCGCTGTTACGCGTGGTGGCGCGACACCGTGTCGGCCGGGTGAACCGGCCTGCCCGCTCCGCCCGCCCGCTCGGCCTGCCCGCTCTGCCCGGCCCGCCTGCTCCGCCGGTCCGGGTGCTCCGGGTGGTCCGCCTGTTCCGTCCGGGCCATCCGCTCCCCCCGGTCCGTCCGGCCGGGGCGTCAGTGCGGTCCGGGCCCGAAGCGCCGTCGGTACGCAGAGGGGGTGACGCCCGTGGTGCGGCGCATCAGCGCGCGCATGTTGGCCGCGGTGCCCAGGCCGCTCAGCCGGGCGACCACGTCGAGGCGCGGTTCGCCCTGCTCGATCAGTCGGCAGGCCAGGGCGAGCCGTTCCCCGGTGAGCCACGCCAGCGGGGTCGTGCCCAGCTCCCGCCGGAAGCGGCGGTGCAGGGTCGCCGGGCTGACCGCCGCCCGCGCCGCGAGGTCCGCCACCGCGAGCGGCGTGTCGAGCCGTTCCTGCGCCCAGGCCAGCACCGGTGCCAGTGACTCGTCGGGGACGTCGGGCACCGGGCGTTCGACGAACTGCCGCTGGCCGCCGTCGCGGTGGGCCGCGAAGACCAGTCTCCGGCTGACGGAGTTCGCGACCTCGGCGCCGTGGTCGCAGCGGACGACGTACAGTCCGAGGTCGAGGGCGGCGGCGCTCCCGGCAGCGGTGAGGATGTCACCGTCGTCCACGAACAGCACGTCCGGTTCGAGGCGGACGGTGGGGAAGCGGGAGCGGAAGGAGTCCGCCCACTGCCAGTGGACCGCGGCCCGGCGCCCGTCGAGGACACCGGCCTCGGCCAGGGTGAAGGCGCCGCTGCAGAAGCCGAGCAGGCGGGTGCCGCGCGCGTGAGCCCGCCGGACGGCGTCCAGGACCGCGGGCCGGCGGGGGGCTTCCACGTCGGGGCGGTTGGGGACGATCAGGGTGTCCGCCGCGTCGGCCGCCTCCAGGCCGGCGACCCCGCCGAGGGTGAAGAACCCGTCCCGCATCGTGACGGAGGGCTCGGGGGAGCAGAGCCGGAAGTCGTAGAGCTCGCGGCCGATCTCGGGCCTGCGCAGACCGAACACCTCGATCGCGCAACTGAGTTCGAACGGGTTCGAGTTCTCGTCCACGATCACGACCACCCGGTGCGGGCCCGGCGTCCGGGCCGGGTGCCGCGAGGAATCTTTCGCCATGTGCGATTCCTAGCACTCACCCCGCCCCGGTGGGGCGGCCGAGGATGGGGCCATGAGCAACCAGCCGATCTCCCTCGCCCAGGCCCTGTCCTCCTTCGACGCGCTGTGGAGCCCGCGCATCGTCACGCACGTCAACGACTACGACGTCCGGATCGCCAAGGTCGAGGGCGAACACGTCTGGCACGTCCACGACGACACCGACGAGTTCTTCCTGGTCCTCGACGGGGAACTGCGCATCTCCTTGCGCGAGGCCGGGGGCGAGCGCACGGTCCGGCTCCCGAAGGGAGCGGTCTTCACCGTTCCGGCGGGCACCGAGCACAAGCCGTCCGCGCCGTCCGGCGCCGCGATCCTCCTGTTCGAGCCGACCGGGACCCCGACCGTGGGCGACCGCCACGAGGAGGTCCCCGCCCACGTGGACGCGACGACCGGGCACGCCCTCGACGCCTGAGCGGCGGAGGCCCCTCAGGCCGGGCCGAGGACGATGCGTTCGGTGACCTGGCCGGGGTGGACGGCCTCGCCGCGCAGGGTGGCGGGGTGGAGGTGGCCGGCCCGGTCGAGGGTGAACAACAGGTCGTGGCCGGGCGGGAGTTCGCCGTCGGCGGGGCGGCGCAGGATGCGGGCGCCGGCCGCGTGCCGGCGGGCCAGCTCGGGGCCGGTCAGGGCGGCGGGCAGCACCATCGCGGCGGGGGCGTCGCCGACCACGCCGGGGCCGGGCGCGGCGGCGGGCAGCCGGAACACCGGCAGCTCGGAGCCGTCGTGCAGGACGGCCGCGGCGAGCGCGTTGAACTCGTCCTCGGCGGTCAGCAGGTACACCGCCGTGACGCCCTCCTGCTCGGCGCCCTCGCCGCTCGCGGCGGCCAGCAGCTCCCCGTCGGCGAGCTCCAGCCCGGCGGCGGCGATCCGGGCCCGTTGCTCGTCGCGCCCGGCCCACAGCAGCACGTCCAGGCCCGCCGAGCGCAGTACGGTGGCCAGTTCGACCGTCCAGGGCTCGCCGCCGACCAGCAGCGGGCGCGAGCGGGCCGGGCGGGTCACCCGCAGCAGCCGGGCCACCGGGACGGCGGTCAGGCCGTACAGGGTGACGGTGAGGACGATCACCAGGAAGGTGGCCGGGAGGATCTTCTCGGCGCCGCCGACGCCCGCCGCGGCCAGGCCGGCGGAGAAGGTCGCGGCGGTGGACGCGGCGACGATGCCGCGCGGCGCCATCCAGCCCAGGAAGGCCCGTTCGCCCTCGGCCAGGTCCGTCCCGACGGTGGACAGCGCCGCCACCACCGGCCGCACCACCAGCACCAGCACCGCGACCAGGGCCAGCGCGGGCAGCAGCACCGGCCGCACCGAGGCCCAGCCGACGGTCGAGGAGATCGACACGAACAGCACCCCGACGATCAGCGAGACCAGGGTCTCGAAGAAGGTCCGCCGGGCCGGCAGGTCGAACGCGGGCACCGTCGCCACCACCACGCCCATCACGATCGCGGCGATCAGCCCGGTGTCCTCGCGCAGCGCGTCGCAGACCGCGGCGACGCCCACCACGGCCGCCAACTGGGCGCTGGTGCCGAGCACTTCGCCCAGCCGCAGGCGCACCAGCAGCCACCACAGCAGCACCGCGCCGACCAGCCCGCCGAGCAGGCCCAGGCCCACGCTGGCGGCGAACTCCAGCAGGCCGGCCCCGAACTTGCGGTGCTGCTCGTTCACCAGCGCGTGGAAGACCAGCGCGCCGAGGATGCCGCCGACCGCGTCGATCAGCGAGCCCTCCCAGACCAGGATCCGCTGCACCCGCTCGGTGGGCCGGACGAAGTTCAGCAGCGGCCCGACCACCGTCGGGCCCGACACCACCAGGATCGCGCCGAGCATCGCCGCGGCCTGCCCCGAGACGCCCAGCACCGGCGCGGCCGCCAGCGCGGCGGCCGGGGCGGTCAGCAGGGTGCCGATCCACACCAGCCGCATCACGGCCTTTCGGGTGTGGCCGGTCAGCTTGCGCAGGTCCAGACCGAGCCCGGCGTCGTACAGGATGACCGCGACGGCGAGCGAGACCAGCGGGGAGAACGCCTGGCCCAGCAGCCGGTCCGGGTGGACGTCGTCGGTGACCGCGCCGGCCGCGAAGCCCACCGGCAGCAGCACGATGATCGCCGGGATGCGCAGCCGGGCGGCCAGCAGCTGGGAGGCGACGGCGAGTACCACGGTCAGGCCGGACCCGATCAGGATCTGCTCAGAGGTCATCCCGCCATCCCATGACGGCGACCGGCCCCCCGCCGCGCCACGCGCCCGGCGGGTCACCCGTCCGGCCCAACCGCGCCCAAGCGCGCCCGGCCGCGCCCGGCCGGGTCGGGCCCCGGCGGGAGGGCCCGCCGGTGCGGCGGCCGGTGCGGCGGCCGGGCTCCCCGAGGGGCGGGCGAATCGGGCGGTTTGCCCCGCGAATGGCGAAAAGCCCACCGGGGCAAGGGAGTTGCCAGGTCGAAGAAGTGCGGCCGAAACGCCGACCACCGGTGACTGTCAGCGCCGCGTCCCTTACTGTACGGACATGGGTTCTAGGGGGAGCGCGGCCGCGGGCCGCGGCACGGCAGTGGTGATCGGCGGCGGACTGGCCGGGTGCCTGGCCGCCTGGGCGCTGCACGGCGTCGCGGACCGGGTCGTGGTGGTCGAACGCGACCGCTACCCCGACGGGGTCGACTTCCGCCCCGGCGTCCCGCAGGCCAAGCACGGCCACCTGCTGCTGGAGGCCGGCCAGCGCACCATCGACGAACTGCTGCCCGGCGCCCTCGCCGAACTCCTCGCGGCCGGCGCCACCCGGGTCCCGCTCTCCGGCGGCCTGCGCTGGCTCACCGCCGCGGGCTGGCTCGCCCCGTACGAGAGCGACCTCGCGGTGCTCACCTGCAGCCGACCGCTGATCGACCACGTGGTGCTGGAGCGGGTCCGCAGCGCGCCGAACATCGAGTTCCGCACCGGCGCCGAGGTCACCGGACTGCTCGGCGACCGGCACGCCGTCACCGGCGTGCGGATCACCGGCCGGGGCAAGGACGGCGAGCAGGAGTCCGAGCTGGCGGCCGAGTTGGTGGTGGACGCCGCCGGGCGCTCGACCCGGGCCGCCAAGTGGCTCTCGGTGATCGGCGCGCCCGTCGTCCCCCGGGAGCGGGTCGACGCCGGCGTCTCCTACGCCACCCGGTTCTACCACCGGCCCGCCGACGCCCCCGCCGGCTCCGCGCTCTACCTGCAGAGCCAGGCCCCCGAGCGGGGCCGCTTCGGCGTCCTGCTGCCGGTCGAGGGCGACCGCTGGATCGTCGGGATGGGCGGCATGCGCGGCTTCGAACCCTCCCTCCAGCCCGAGGAGTTCGAGAAGCAGCTCGGCCTGCTGCGCGACCCGGGCATCGCCGAGGCGGTCATCGGCGCCAAGCCCGCCGGCCCGGCCCGCGGCTTCGTTCCCGGCCCCAGCGTGTGGCGGCACTACGAGCGCTCCGCCCCGCACGGCTTCCTCGCCGTCGGCGACGCCTCCTGCACCTTCAACCCGGTCTACGGCCAGGGCATGACCGTCGCCGCCTTCGGCGCCCGCGCCCTGCGCAACGCCGTCCACAAGCACGGCGACCTCGGCCACGCCGCCGTCCGGGAGACCCGCGACGCCGTCGCCGCGGCCACCCGGAACCCCTGGCAGATGGCCGCCGGCGAGGACGTCCGCTTCGCCGGCACCACCGGCGGCCCCTCCGGCCTCCAGGTCCGCGTCCAGCAGCGGCTGCTGGACCGGGTGCTGGCCCGCGCCGTCACCGACGTCCGGGTCGCCGCCGCGTTCCACCAGGTCGCGGCGATGGTGGAACCGCCCACCCTGCTGTTCCGTCCCTCCGTGCTGGGACCGGTCCTGTTCGGCGGCTGACCACACGGCCGCCGGACCGCCCGGCCCGTACCGGCACGCCACCCCGGTGTGGCGGCCGGTGCGACGAATCCGGACGGACCGAGTACGCATCGGCACGTCACGACAGACCTGCAAGAGGGTTGGGCAGCCGACGATGAGTGAGATCCACTTCAGCAACAACTACCGCGACCTGAGCGAGCAGCACGGCACCGGCGCGGGCTTCCAGTTCGAGTTCTCCTGCTCGCGCTGCTACGACACCTGGCGCTCCGAGTTCGAGCCCTTCCGCACCGGACAGGCCGCCGGCTGGATCAACAAGGGCGTCAGCGCCGCCTGGAGCCTGCTCGGCGGCAGCGCCTCCAGCGGCCTCACCAACGCTGCCGACGGTCTGGCCGGCGCCGGCTGGGGCAACAGCCGCGACGCCGCCTTCCAGCGCGCCATCGGCAATGCCCAGCAGCACTTCAACCGCTGCGCCCGCTGCACCCACTACGTCTGCGGCCGCTGCTGGAACGCCGCCCAGGGCCTCTGCCTGGGCTGCGCCCCCGACACCGCCGCCGAGGCGGCCGCGGCCCGCCAGCGCGGCCTCAACGACGCCGTCACCGAGAACGCGTACGCCCACGGCCAGTCCCGGGCCGGGCAGTTCGACGTCACCGTCGACCGCCAACTTGTCTGCCCGCAGTGCCGTGCCGAGACCCACGGCACCCCGTTCTGCCCCGGCTGCGGCTTCCGGCTCGCCCGGCCCCCGCAGTGCACCTCCTGCCACGCCGAACTGCCCGAGGGCTCCGCGTTCTGCCCCGGCTGCGGCACCCGGCGCTGACCGCTGCCGGAACGGCGCCGCCCCCGGCGGGGTCCTGCCGCTGGAGCGGGCCCCGGCGGGCGGTCGAGCGGGGCGGAGGGGGTCACGCGGCGCCCCGGCCCGGGGGCCGCGGGCGGCGGCCGCTCACGTCCCGTGGGTGGGGAGCAGCAGGATCCGCTCGGGGTCGTAGCGTCGCCAGGCGGGGCCCGCGGCGGAGCCGATCAGCCGCAGGCGGCACCAGGGCTCGTCGTCGGGAGAGCGCCACCAGGCGTTGATCCGGCCCAGCGCCCAGCTGCCGGAGCCGTCGAGCAGGACCTCCACGGGCTGGTAGGCGGGGTGGACGTCCTGTTCCGGCGGGGACCAGGCGGGGTCGGTCTGCAACTGCGGAGGATGCACTGCGGGCCTCCTTCGAGTCCGGTCGGCGGGGGCGACGGGTGGGGGGTGCCCGAACGGCCCGGCTGCTGGCGGTCGGGGATACTCTACAGAGGTGTAGAAACGAATGGCGGGCAATGGGTGGGCAATTCGGACGGCATGGCGCGACGCCGCCGCCCCGGTGGCGCGTTCGCACCGGATCCGCCCCGCCCCGCCCGCCCCGTCGGGTCCGCCCCGCCCGCCCCGTCGGGTCCGTCCGGCGGCCGCCCGCCCCACCGGTCATAGACTCGACGGATGACTGCTGAGGACTCCTCGATCGAGGCGCTGGGCGCCCTCGCCGACCCGGTGCGGCGCGCCCTCTACCGGCACGTCGCCGACGCCCCGCAGGAGACCGGCCGGGACGCCGCCGCGGCGGCGGTGGGCGTCTCCCGCTCGCTGGCCGCCTTCCACCTGGACAAGCTGGTGGACGCGGGCCTGCTCGCCACCTCCTACCGCCGCCCGGCCGGCCGCGGCGGCCCCGGCGCGGGCCGCCCCGCCAAGCTCTACCGCCGGGCCGACGCCGAGATCGCCGTCGCCCTGCCGCCCCGGGCCTACGGCGAAGCCGGCCGCCTGCTCGCCGAGGTGGTCGAACGGGCCGGCCTGGACCAGGAGTTGCAGGCCGCGGCCCGCACCGCCGGTGCGGAGCGGCGGCCGTCCGACCTGCCCGCCGCGCTGCGCGAGCGCGGCTACGCGCCGTACCGGGACGGGGAGGTGCTGCGACTGCGCAACTGCCCCTTCCACGCGCTGGCGGACGAGTTCCCGGCGCTGGTGTGCGGCATGAACCTGGCGCTGCTCCAGGGGCTGGCCGGGGAGGAGTGGGCGCCGGTGATGGACCCGGGCGCGGACGGGTGCTGCGTGTCGCTCACCCGCTGCGAGCCCCGGGACGACGGTCGGCGCGAAGTCTAAAAACAACAACTATTGACGATAGAAGGCGGGTCGGGCCATGCTGGCCGCATGACCACGCCCCGGCTCACCGCGCCCGCCCCCGGACACCACCTCGCCCAGGTCAACGTCGGCCGCATCGTCGCCGCCCTGGACAGCCCCGAACTCGCCGGATTCGTCGGCCAGTTGGCGGAGATCAACGCACTCGCCGAACGCAGCCCCGGATTCGTCTGGCGGATGGTCGACGAGACGGGCGCCGACGCGACCGGCCTGCGGCCCGACCGGGACGACGACCTGCTCCAGGTCAACTGCTCGGTCTGGGAGTCCGTCGAAGCGCTCCGGGCCTACGTCTACCGCAGCGACCACCTGCGGGTGCTGGCCCGCCGCCGCGAGTGGTTCCACCGTCCCACCGAGCCCCACCAGGCCATGTGGTGGGTCCCGGCCGGCCACCGCCCCACCCTCGACGAGGCGATGTCCCGCCTCGCCACCCTCCGCACCCACGGCCCCGGCCCGGACGCGTTCACCTTCCGCGACCTCTAGCGCTCCGTCCGGTTCGGTGCTGATAACGGCGCCCGCCCGGCAGTGCACGCACTAGGGTGGCGCGCATGTCCGAATCCTCGACCAGAGACTTCTACGACGAACTGGCCCGCGACTACCACCTGATCTTCCGGGACTGGGACGCGAGCATGGCGCACCAGGCCAAGGTGCTCGACGAGCTCTTGCACTCGCGCCTGGGGCCGGGACCGCACCGGATCCTGGACTGTTCGTGCGGCATCGGGACCCAGGCGATCGGACTGGCCCTGGCCGGGCACGAGGTCCTCGGCAGCGACCTGAGCCCGCTCGCAACGACACGGGCCGCCGCCGAAGCGGCGGCCCGTGTCGCCAGGCTTCCGGCAGTCGCCGCGGACATGCGTCAACTGCCCTTCCAGTCATCGGTCTTCGACGTCGTCCTGTGCGCCGACAATTCGCTCCCGCACCTGCTGTCCGGGCAGGACGTCCAGGAGGCCCTCGCCGGCATGCGCCGCGTGCTCCGGGACGACGGACTGCTGGTGATCAGCCTCCGGGACTACGACGACGCCCGCCGGGCCAAACCCGCGACGACACCGCCCCAGGTCTCCGAGATCCCCGACGGCAAGGTGATCAACTTCCAGCTCTGGCACTGGCACGAGGACGGCGAACGCTACGACCTCGAACACTTCCAACTCACCCCGGCGCAGAACACCTGGAACGTCCGAGTCCGCCGCAGCACCTACTGGGCACTGACCCGCCGGCAGTTGACGGACTTCGTCACCGAAGCCGGCTTCACCGACATCACCTGGCACACCGCCGACTCCAGCGGGTACTACCAGCCCGTACTCACTGCCCGGCGCCCTTCGCCCTCGCACTAGCCCGGACGGACACCGGCTCCCGGAACGAGGGGGCGGAAGGCGCAATCGGCCCGTCCCGAGAACTCGCGGAGCGTCACCGCTCCACGGGCCCCGGCGGTGTCCGTCCGTCAGTTGATGGGCTTCAGGCGGGTGCCCGCGGCCGTGACCGCCTCGACGGTGGTGGGGCCGCTGCCCGGGTTGTCGAGGGCCAGGGTGCGGGTGGGCGGGGCGGGTTGGTCGAGGCGGCGGGAGGGGGTGGTGACGATCAGGCGGGAGACCCGGCGGCTGGCGGCGACCAGGAGGTAGGGGGTGCCGTTGGGGGCGCGCCAGCGGTACTGGGCGACGGTGTCCTGTTCGTAGCGGCTGCAGGCGCGGCCGTCCGCGTGCGCCAGCCGTTCGGCGCGGCCGCCGTTCGGGGGGAGCACCGCCGCCGCCGCGCTGCCGCTGCCGTCCCAGTGGTCGGCCCGCAGGCAGGCCCAGCCGAGTTCCCCGCCGTTCTGCGGGAGCTTCTGGTCGGCGAACTCCCACAGGTTCAACTGCCGTACCTCGGGGCCTGCTTCGGGGACCGCGCAGGCGCCCGCCGCCCACCGGCGCAGCGCCTGCGGGCCGACCGCCTCACGGGGCGGCCGGGCCTGGGCGGAGGCGTCCGGCGGCGGGGTGTAGGTCAGGTGCGCGGGGGCGAGCCCGCCGAGGTCGGCGAGCAGGAAGGCGTGCTGCTCGGCCACCACCGGGTCCGAGCGCAGTTGCAGCGCCGGGCCGGGGCAGCCCGGCGCGGCCGTTCCCGGCACCGGGTCGGTGACGCCGCCGGGGAAGGCCAGCGGGCGCTCCGCCTCGTCCGGCCGGTCCAGCCGCCGGGTCGCCGCGGACGCGATCCACGGCGCCAGCAGGTACCTGGCCCCGCGGTCGTCGCGCCGCAGCACGACCGCCGCGCCCGCCGTCACGTCGCTGTCCCCGGCCGGGGCCAGCGCCAGGGCCGGGCCCGCCGGTTCCTCGGTGTACCTGGCCAGGCTCCGGCCGTCCGTCAGCAGGACCACCAGTGTGCCGTCCAGCCGTCCCGCGTACAGGAGTTGGGGTACGGCGGTGGGCGGCCCGGCCTGCTGCCAGGCGGCGGTGGCGCGGCCGACCAGGGCGCTGTCGTCGCGCAGTTCGCCGCGGGCGGGCCAGACGGCGAGGCCCAGCTTCGCGGTGCCGCGCCACAGGTCGTCGGCGCGGCGCTCGGCAACGACCTGGCGGGGGAGCGGGGTCGACGCGGCGGGCCGGTCGCTGCCGGACGGGGCCAGGGCGGGGACGGCGGCCGTCAGGGCCACCGCCACCGCCGCGGCGAGCACCGCCAGCCGGCGGCGACGCAGCAGGTCGCCCGGCTGGAGGTGGACCGTGCAGGCGTCGTAGCCGGGCGGGAGGTCGGACCAGTCGGGGGTGCGCGCGGCGCGCAGCAGTTCGGCCCCGGCCCGGGCGGAGTCGGCGGGGGCCTCCACCCCGGCCCAGGCCAGTACTTCGGCGGCCTCGGCCCGGTCCAGGCCGTCCAGCACCTGGAGGGCGAAACCCGCCCGCGCCGGGGCGGGCAACTCGGCCAGCCGGGCGTCGAGTTCGGCGTCCCCGTCGTCGGGCGGAGTGAACAGCCGCACCCCCCACACCCGGGGGAACGCGGCCCCGGGCCAGCGCCGTCGGCGCAGCGCCCCGCGCAGCACCCGGATCCGCGCCGCCGGGTACCCGTCCTCCCCGGCCACCCGGCCGCCGAGCACCGGCAGCGCCCGCTGCACCACCGCGTGCGCCGCCACCACCCGGGCGTGCCGCCCCCGGTCGGCGGGCAGCGTCAGGTAGGCCAGGCACACCAGCCGCCGGTAGTGCCGCACCAACACGGCCTCCGCGGAAGCCCGTTGGCCCCCGGCGCCGGCCACCCCGGGCCGCGGCAGCGTCTTGAGATCCATCGGCTCCTCCAAGGCATCGGGACGGAACCCGGCTACGTCGGACGGACCAACGAGTGGATCATCGGATAGTTGCGCCACGCCCCGGCCGGGGCCGCCGGGGGCCGGACGCCGCCCGGGCGCCGGCGCGCTGCCGACCGGGTGAATCCGGTTGCGCTGAGTAGTCGTCCGGTCGCCCTTTGCTGCTATCAATGGCGGTGCGCCCGACTCTCCGGGGCGCACCCCACAACGACGGTCCGCATGCGAAGCGTGCGCGGCGCGCACAGCCGTGCGACCGGAACGAGAACGGAACCCCCGCCCGATGGCAACCGCACTCCGCAGGACGATCACCCTGGCCGCGCTGGCCCTGACCGCCGCGCTCCTGCCCGCCGGAACGGCCGGGGCGGCCGACCCCGCCCCGCACCCCGGCGTCTACTGCCTGGCCAACGCCTGGGGCACCCCGGGCATCGGCACCAAGCCCTGCGACGCCAAGGACCAGGGCCAGCACTTCACCGTCTCCGGCCAGCAGATCTCGCTCAGCAACGCCCCCGCGTACTGCCTGGCCAACGCCTGGAGCACCCCGAACGTCTCCACCAAGCCCTGCGACCCGCAGGACCTCGGCCAGTACTGGACCGTCTCCGGCCAGCAGATCTCGCTGACCTACGCCCCCGCGTACTGCCTGGCCAACGCCTGGGGCACCCCGGACGTCTCCACCAAGCCCTGCGACACCCGAGACCCGGGCCAGCACTGGGTGGTCTTCAACCAGCAGATCAGCCTGGCGTACGTCTAGACCCACCGCACGGCCCGGCACCCGCGACGCACGGGTGCCGGGCCGTTCCCGGTCGGTGGCGCGGTCGGTGCGGTCGGTGCGGTGGGAACGGTCGGTGCGGTCGGTGCGGGCCAAGCGGCCGCTCGGCGCGGGCCGTCAGAGCGGGCCGTCGTGCCGGGCGCTGGAGCGCCAGTCGGCGGTGCGGACCAGGGACTCCAGGTGGGCCAGCCGGAACGGGCCCAGGGCCGGGTCGGACAGCAGGGCCGCCACCAGCGGCGGCCAGACCCCGTCCGGGCCGAACGCGGCGGCGGGGGAGAGGGGCAGGGCCGGGAAGCGCTCGCCGCTGGAGAGGGCCACCGGCGGGGTGCGGTCCCCGTCCCGGACGCCCAGCAGGGTGTCCGGGTCCTCACCGGGCCCGGGGCGGGCCGAGACCCGCACCTGGCCGTGGTGCGCCGCGACCAGGTACGTCACCAGGGACGGGTCCGGGCCGGGCGCGTGCCAGTGCCCGCCGGCCAGCAGCAGGAGCGCGCTGACCAGCTCGTGCCGGAAGTGCGGGCGGGCCGAGACCCCGTTGTTCCAGGGCGCCTTGGACTTGGCGAGCAGCCCCGGCGGCGGGTCGCCGCCGCCGTCGCGCAGCTTCTCCTGGAACACGTGGTGGCACTTGCCGAGGTCGTGCAGCCGGGCGGCCAGCGCCACCGCCTCCCGCTGCGCCCCGGTCAGGCCGGGCAGCCCGGCGGTGAGCGCCCGGGCCTCCTCCTCGGTCTCCCGCAGGTGCTGGTCCAGGCCCACCCAGGCCGCGCACCCGGACCCGGGCGGGGTGCGCCCGGTGAACAGCGGGGGCACCGGCACCCGGCTCTCCGGCCGCCAGCCCAGCCCCGGCAGGTGGCCGCCCCCGGCCGCGTCCAGGGTCAGCACCGCGCCCGCCCGCAGGTCCACGGCCCCGGCGGGCCGCCACCGGCCGTCGGTGCGGTCCCGCAGCCAGCCCCCGCCGTCCGCGATCCGGTGGCGGACCTCGGAGAGCGGCGCCTCGCACTGCTCGGCCCGCCCGGGCTCCGGCTCGTCCTCCGCCGGGCGGCCCGCCGCACCCCAGTCGCGCCAGGCCACGAAGACCGTCCGCTCCGGCAGCCCGCAGACCCAGGGGCCCGCGCCGGCCGGCCCGGCCGCGCGCCCGGTGTCGAACAGCGCCGTCAGCACCTTCAGGCCCAGCCCGGGCACCCTCGGCCCGGGCCGCCCCGGTGCGGGCTCCCACCGGTCCGGGAACGGGGCCCGGAACAGGTCGGCGGCGGTGACCGCCGCCCCCTCGCGCGCCGCCAGCCACCGCTCCTCGTCGGCGAAGGCCGCGGCCCCCTCCGGCGGGCACCACAGCAGCTCGCCGCCCTCCGGGTGCTCGCCGTGCCGGTTGCAGCGCCCGGCCCGCTGGACCACGGCGCCCCACGGGGCGAGCTCGGTGAACACCGTGCGGGCGGACAGGTCGGACCCGGCGTCCAGCGCCCGGGTCGTGACCAGGAACCCGTCTGCCGGCAACTCCCTTACCAGGTAACGCCGTTCGGCGGATCGCAGGTACGGGAGCAGCAGCACCGCGGGCTCGTCGGGGTGCGCGGCGCGCAGCGCGGCGTGCACCTCGCGGGCCCGGGCGGGGGAGTTCAGCGCGGCGACGGTCCGGGTGCCGGGGCGGTGCGCCGCGCCCAGCGCCGCCACCAGGTCGGGGACGTACCGGCCCGGGGCCGGGTGCAGCCGCCGGACCAGCCGGGTGCCGGCGGGCCCGGCCTCCGGCACGGGACCGGCGCCCCCGCCGGCCTCGGTGCCCCCGCCGGTCGAGGACATCCAGGTGGTCCGGGTCGGGGCCGTCGTGCCCAGCGCGTCGCGCCACGCCTGCAGCCGCTCCCCGGTGGGCAGGCCGGGGCCCAGCAGGGGCGCCTCGTCGAAGACCCAGTGCGCGTCGTTGTTGAGCAGGCCGAACGAGACCGGCGCCATCGTCCGGGAGTCGGCGAAACCGCGCATCAGCGCCCGGCTCAGCAGCACGTCGTGGGTGCCGACCAGGACCGCCGTCCGCTCCGGCCGCCGCCGCCAGGCGCCGTCCTGCCCGTCCGGGCCGGTCAGCAGGTGCAGGTCCACCCGCTCCGCGAGGCCCAGCCGCTCCAGCCAGCCGCCGACCAGGGCGTGCGTCCAGTCCGCCAGGCTGCCCTGCGGCAGCACGTACACCAGCCGCCGCGCGGTCCCCTCCGGCGCGGACACCGTCCGCCGGTACAGCCACGCCAGCACGGCCGCCGCGGTCTTCCCGCCCCCCGACGGCACCCGCACCCACGGCGGCAGCCCGTCCGCCGCGAGCGCCCGCTGGTAGGCGTACGGCCGGTGGCCGGTCGCCGTGCGGAAGAACTCCCCGTACCCCTGCGCCATCCGCGTCCCTCCTCGCCGTGGACCCCGACTCTAGGGCGCGGCCCGGACGGGCGGGGAGGGGTGGCGGGGCGTCAGCCCGCGGCCGCGCCGTCCGCGAAGCCCAGCAACCGGGTTGCTGCTGCACGGTGCGGCTCCCACGGGATCGGGCGGTCGGGCGAGCCGACCCCACCCCGCCGGAAAGCCGCACCCATCCGCTCCGGCCGCCGCTCCGAACACTCCACGGGGACCCCGGTCCCCGCCGCGCAACGCCCGCACCCCGCAGAACCGACAGACCGCCTTGTCGACACGGCGGAGCTCCCCGCACCGAAGGCAGCACCATGACACTCGCCATCGTCCTGTTCACCCAGGACCTGCGCCTGCACGACAACCCCGCGCTGCACGCCGCCCGCACCGGCGCCGACCAGGTGGTGCCGCTGTTCGTCACCGACCCGGCCGTCACCGCCGCCGGCTTCGCCGCCCCCAACCGCACCGCGTTCCTGGCCGGCTGCCTCGCCGACCTCGACGCGAACCTGCGCCGGGCCGGCGGACGGCTGCTGGTGCGCGAGGGCGACACCGCCGAGCAGACCGCGAAGCTCGCCGCCGAGACCGGCGCGGCCGCCGTCCACGTCGCCGCCGGGGTCAGCGGGTACGCCCGGCGGCGCGAGCAGCGGCTGCGCCGGGCCCTGGGCGACCGGCTCCGGGTGCACGAGGGCTCGCTCACCGCCGTCCCGCCCGGCGCCGTGCTGCCCGCCGGGCGCGACCACTACGCCGTCTTCACCCCCTACCACCGGGCCTGGCAGCAGGCCCCCCGCCGTACCCCGCTGCCCCCGCCCCGCGACCTGCGCACCCCCGAGGGCCTGCGCGGCGCCCCGCTGCCCACCGCGACCCCCACCGCCCGCCGGCTGCCCGACCCCGGCGAGAACGCCGCCCGCCGCGCCTGGCAGCACTGGCGCACCGAGGACTACGCCGACCTGCACGACGACCTCGCCGCCGACGGCACCTCCCACCTCTCCCCGTACCTGCACTTCGGCTGCCTGTCCGCCAACGAACTCGTCCACCTCGCCGAACGGCGCGGCGGCCACGGCGCCGAGGCATTCGTCCGCCAACTGGTCTGGCGCGACTTCCACCACCAGGTGCTGGCCGCCCGCCCCGACGCGGCCCGCGCCGACTACCGCCCCCGGCACGACCGGTGGCGCGAGGACCCGGAGGAGCTCGCCGCCTGGCGCGAGGGCCGGACCGGCTTCCCGATCGTCGACGCGGGCATGCGCCAGCTCGCCGAGACCGGCTGGATGCACAACCGGGCCCGGCTGATCACCGCCAGCTTCCTCGCCAAGTCCCTCTACCTGGACTGGCGTTCGGGCTCCGACCACTTCCTGCACCACCTGGTCGACGGCGACCTCGCCAACAACCAGCTCAACTGGCAGTGGGTCGCCGGGACCGGCACCGACACCCGCCCCAACCGGGTCCTCAACCCGCTCACCCAGGCCGACCGCTACGACCCCGACGGCGCCTACGTCCGCCGCTGGGTCCCGGAGCTCGCCCACCTCCCCGGCGGCGCGATCCACCGCCCCTGGAAGTCCGTCCGCCGCCCGGCCGGCTACCCGCTGCCGCTGATCCCCCCGGACAGCACCGGCCACCGCCTGCGCACCGCCCGCGTCCCGCAGGACACCCTCCCGGGCGTCTGACGGCCGCGGCGCTCCGGGGGCCGGTTCAGGCGCCGGGCGTCATCAGGACGAAGTCCGCGCCGGACGGGTCGGTGCAGACCGCCATCCGGCCGATGTCCGGGGCGGTCTCCGGGCCCATCACGACGAGGCCGCCGTGGGTGGCGACGGTGGCGGCGGCCCCGTCGCAGTCGGCGACGGCGAAGACCGGGTGCCAGGAGGGGGTGCCCCGGGAGAGGGTCAGCTCGGCGGGGCCGACCTGGAGGACGCCGCCGTGCATCCGCTCGGGGGGCTGCCCGGCGGGGGTGACGATGGTGTAGGTGCCGGTGCCGCCCGGCATGGGGGTGTCCTCGTGCCGCCAGCCGAACACCGTCCCGTAGAAGGCGAGGGCGCCGGCCGCGTCGGTGGTGTAGAGCTCCGTCCAGCACAGGCCGCCGGGCCCGTCGACGGCGGCCAGGCCGCCCGCCCGGCCCGGCGTCCAGACCGCGAACCGCCCGCCCTGCGGGTCGGTGAACTGGGCGAACGAGGCCCAGTCGGCCACGTCCCGGGGCTCGACCCGCACGGTGCCGCCCGCGCGCAGCACCGAGGCGGCGGTCTCGTGGACGTCCGGGGTGAAGAAGTAGACCATCCAGGCCGAGCGGGCGCCGCGCTCGGTGAGCGGGCCGAGGCCGCCCGCGGTCCGGCCGGCGGCGGTCGCGAGCAGGAAGCCGTCCGCGCCCGGCGGCGCACTGAACTCCCACCCCAGCACCGGGCCGTAGAACGCGGCGGCGGCCGGCACGTCGGGCGCGCCCAGGTCCAGCCAGCACGGCGAGCCGGGCACGAAATCGGTGGTGATCACGGCGTTCTCCCTTCGCCGGAACGCGGTCGGAGCGCTGCGGGGGCACCCGCGGGGTGCTGCCGGGGCACTCGCGGGGCGCTGCCGGGGCGCTCCTCTCCCAGCCTGTCACCGGCCCCGGCGGTACCGCCAACCGGAGTAAATCCTGTGCAGATCGTCGGATCGAGCAGCGAATTCGACCGTCGAACGGACCACGGCCATGACATTTCGCGGAAATTACTCCTCCCGGCCGCTAAATCGTCACCTGGAACAGGGTTGCCGCCGGAGGAAACGGGCAGAGGCCGCATACCCCCAGCGATCCCGGAGAGAGGCAACAGAGTGGCACTGAGCGTGAGCTACGGGGAGCGGTACGGCTGGACAGTGGTCCAGGTAGCCGGAGAAGTGGACATCAGCGGAGTCGCAGCCCTGCGCGAGCGGCTCCAACGACTGGTCACCGACGGCTGCCTGCGCATGGTGGTCGACATCAGCCGGGTCGACTTCTGCGACTCCACGGGCTTCGCGGTCCTGGTGGCCACCCGTCGCATGCTGTCCTCCCGCGACGGGCAGCTGCGGCTGGTCCTGCCCGGACCCGACGTCCACACCCGCAAGATCCTCCAGCTGTTCGGGATCGAGCGGATCTTCGACGTCCACGACTCCGTGGACGAGGCGCTCGCCGACCTGCGCGAGGCCGTCCTGACCGGGGAGGCCGTCGAGGCCGTCCCCCGCCCACGGGAAGGGACCCACGCCACCACCGACTGAGCCCGCCGCCGGGAGCGGAGCGGCGGAGCAGCGCCGGGCCGACGGCACCGTCAGCGGCGACGGCGCCACCACCGACAGCGCCGGTGGCGGAGCCGTCAGCGCGGCGTACCGAAGTCCTGCGTCCACCAAGGCCCACCGGTGCCCAGGTGGACCCCCACCCCCAGCTCGGTGAAGCCGCAGTTCAGGATGTTCGCCCGGTGGCCCGAGCTGTTCATCCAACTGTCCATCACCGCGGCCGCGTCCTTCTGACCGCGCGCGATGTTCTCCCCCCACCCGCTCCAGGCGTACCCGACGGCGTCTATCCGCTGCTGCGGACCGGCGCCGTCCGGGTTGGTGTGGTCGAAGAAGTTCCGCGCCGCCATGTCCTCGGAGTGCCGCAGCGCCGCCGTCGCGAGCTTCGCGTTCGCCCCGAGCGGCCCGCAACCCGCCTTCGCCCGCTCCGAGTTGACCAGGTCGAGCACCTGCTGCGCCAGGTCCGCGGCGCGCTTCTGCGCGGAGACGGAGGCGGGCGCGGACGACGGGGGAGCGGACGGCGCGGGCGCGGCCGACGACGCGGGCGGCGCGCTCGACGCCGCGCTCGGCGACGGGGCGGACGGGGCGGCGGG
>NZ_JBSGET010000146.1:0-21602 GCF_053603035.1 Kitasatospora sp. NPDC004272
GCGCTACTCGGTCGGGACGTCGGCGCCGCGAATCGGTTCGACGAGGTCACCGACGATGTGCTGGGCCCGGCGGCGCTTGGCGAGCAGGACGTCCATCTGGGCGTCCTGCCATTCGGTGGTCCGGCGGCGCAGCCGCTGCTTGGCCTGGCCGCGCTCGGCGACCCGCTGCTCCTGCTCGGTGCGGGCCTGGGTGGCCAGGCGCTCCGGCTCCCGGTACAGCGCGACCCGCAGGTCGCCCTCCAGGCGCAGGCCGTCGGTGCACTGCTTCGCCGGGTCGGTGCAGGCGGCGCAGCGGCGACGGTGCGCCTCGTAGGTGCTGCGGGCGGTCTCGGCGGTCGGCGCGGCCGGGGTGAGCTGGTGAAGCGCCGGGACAACCGGCGTCTTCACCTTCTTCAGGACGGTGGTCGGGCGGCGGGCGGCGACGTCGGCGACGGCCTCGGCGCGCCGGGCCTGCCAGACCACCAAGGGGATGTCGATGGTGAACAGCCGGTTCGAGTTGCCGCAGCGGCGAGCACCGGGGGTGCCGGCCTTCGTGGTGTGGTGCGGGACGAGCTTGAGCTGCTTGGTGCCCTTGTGGGTGGTGAGGGGGCACCAGGTCCCGCACTCGGGGCAGGCCAGACGGTCGAAGCGGGGCACGCGGTCTACGGCCGTGAGCGGCAGCTCCGACAGAAGCAGCGCCGGCCGGGCGGAGACGGTCGTGGTGCGGGTCTTGGTCTTGCGCTTGGCCGAGAGGGGCGCGGTCGGGGTGGTCATCGTGACTCCTCGTGGGTGCGGAGGGAGATGAGGGCTGCGTCGCGGTGCTCTCTCCGGCCGCCAGGCCGACCGGGGGTTCCGGTGCCCTGGCGAGCGGACAGCGCATCGGCGCTGCGGGCAGTCGCGGGGGTTTGGTGGAGCTACCCTGCGCCCACTCGGGCGGCGACTACCTGCACAAACACCGTTCTGACTCGGAGATCACTCTCCGTGCCGGTCGGCACACTTTGAAGCTACTAGCACTACAAGTGCGAGTCAAGAGTCTGAGTGTTAGCTAGCACTTTGCTGTCCAGTGTGAGACTCTGTCCATGACGTAATGGGAGATAGAGAGGCCAGCTCATGCCCAGCGGATATGCACTGACAGTGCGCTTCACCCTGCGAGACGCCACGGCTGCGCGGCAGTTTGACGACCTGGTGGCGCAGACTGCCGCAGGCATCCGCGCAGAGCCCGGGACGCTGGTCTACGCCGTACATGTCCCTGTCGACGAGCCGTTGGTAAGGGTTTTCTACGAGCTCTATGCTGACCGCGCCGCGTTCCAGGCCCACGAGGATCAGGCGCACACCAAGCACTTTCTCGCGGCGCGCGAGCAGTTCCTGGCCGGCGTTGAGGTGACGTTCCTCGACGAGTTGGCAGGGCTTAGCAAGCGTCCCGGAGCGGAGTGATGATGAAGCCCACGGGAAGGAACGTTGATCCACAGGACCGTGCCTTCGGGCAGCGCGTCCAGAAGTACCGCAAAGAGCGGGGACGGACCCAGGCTGAACTCGCCGCAGCGCTCGGAAAGACGAGCAGCTGGATGTCACAGGTGGAACGAGGCATCCAACCCGTGCAGCGGGTTGACCTCCTCCAACAACTCGCTGACGAGCTTGGCGTGTCTGTCCAGCAACTGCGCCCGAGCGCTCCGTCAGACCTCGGCGGGCAGTCATCGGCTCCCGCCCCACTCGCACTGTCCAATGACCTGGATGAGACGCGCCGACTGCTCTCCGGACACCCGGCACTCCGCACGCTGCTGTCTGGCAGCGGCGATGGCAGGCCCGTTGAAGCGCTACGCGGCGATGTCGACGACCTCTGGGAACTGACGCACGGGGGACAGTTGGCTCAGGTCAGCACCTTGGCGGTAGACCTGCTCCCCAATCTGGAGCAGGCTGCCCGCTCCGTGCCTGAACAGGAGCGCGCCGAGCTGTACCTGCTGCTCTCCCGGGCCTATCAAGCCCTGTCGGCTGCGTTCGTACGCCAGGGCGAAGCCGACGCCGCTTGGGTGGCCGCCGATCGCGCCGTCTTCGCCGCGGAACGATCCGGTGAGCCGCTCCACGTCTGCGCCAGTGTGTTCCGCATGGTCCAGGCATTCGTCCGACTCCGCAGTCTCGGCCAAGCCGAACATGCCGCCCGGACAGCCATCGAAGCCCTGCGAGAGCAGGGCGACAGCTCGCCGCAGGCGCTCTCCGTACTCGGGTCCCTCCACCTCGCACTGGCGTTGGTGCACGCACGTGCCAGTGCCCGAGCCGAAGCCAAAGAGGAGATCAATGAGGCCCGGACGATCGCCACTCGACTGGGTGAGAACAGGAACGATTTCAACCTGGAATTCGGACCAGTCAACGTCGAGATCCAGGCAGTGAGTACCGCTGTCGACCTCGGGGACGCAGGAGAGGCACTGGACATCGGCCTCGCCATCAACACCGACGGCCTGTCGCCTGAGCGCCAAGGTCGGCTGCTGATGGACTTGGGGCGAGCCCACGCGCAGAGGCGCCACGGAGGGGAAGCCCTCGACTGCCTGCTGCGCGCCGAAGCCGTCGCGCCGGAGACCATCCAGACCCACCAGGCCGCTCGCGCCACCATCCATGAGCTGGTCCTGATCGCAGGCCCGAATGCCCCGCGAGAGCTGCTGGACCTGGCAGAACGGGCTGACGCTCTTGATTAGGGCCACGGCGAGAGTCAGAACCGCCTCGGCGTTCCGCAGGCACGTCGGCAAGGGGCAGCTCGCGGAGCAGCTGGCGAACGAGGTGATCCGAGCGAACACCGACTTCGACGGGACCGAGCGGGCTCCCATGCACATCGCTGAGGCCCGGGTGACGCTAGATGTGGTCGCGGCCCGCGAGGACGACCTGGGCACCGCGCTAACTTACGGCGAGCGGGCGTTGCAAGGTGATCGCCAATCGCTGCCGTCGCCGGCGATGGTTTCCGCCGACCCGGGCCAGGTACTCCGCGCCCGGTACCCGCACGCACCGGAGGCGGTCGAGTTCATCGCGCACCTGCGTGAGCTTCGGAGTTCCCGATGAACAGCACGAACATCGACACTTCGAACGGAAGCTGCGTCTACCTGGTTACGGGAGCTGCGGGCGGCCCTGTGAAGATCGGCTGCACCACGGATCTGCAGCGCCGACTCGCAGCGCTGCAGTGTGGCTCCCCCTTTAAGCTCCAGCTCCTAGCTACGTTCACGGGCGGCCAGGAGCTGGAGGCGGCGCTCCACCGCTTGCTTGCCAGCCACCGTCTTGAGGGGGAGTGGTTCGACCTCGCTGGCAAGGACCCCGTTGAGGTTGTGTCTGATCTTGTAAGGCAGATCAACAAGGGCAGGCTGCCGAGGCAACAAGCTGCTCTTGTTTCCCAGCCGTTCCGGCTCGCGATCTGCGCCTGTGGGCACCGGGCCCAGAGCCACGGCTACCGCAGCATCACGGTCAATGGCAGCTTGATGACCTGTAGCACCGATCTCTCCTACTCGACCGACAACGCGGATTGGCCCTGTCGGTGCGCCGGTTACGACGGGCCGGGAGGCGAGACAGCCGTACCTCAGCGGGAGGCGACCGATTTGCCGCCCTCCCGCTACTCCGTCGCGGAGCGCCTGGCTGACGGCAGCTGGGGTCCGGAGCGACCCCTATACCAAGATCCTGCGAGCCTCTGATGAACCAAGCACCAACGGGTATGCCGTTCAGTCAGCGTGCCACTCCGTCAGGTCGACACGGAGGGTTGGCGCTCACATGCGCCGCGTGGCGAGGGAGTAGTCTGATCCCCGGCAACGATCAATACATGGTTAACCCCCGCGAGGCTGCACTCCGGGGGCACGGCCGACGACCTAACTGGGCTGGTCTCGACATGTATCAGGGTACCCAATCCCACCCTCAGACACACAGGCGGCACCCCGCCGTAGAGGCGACTGCTTCTGAGTCGCTCCGGCGGGGTGCCGTCGTCGGTGTGTGCGGCCGCACCTCTCCCCCTGAGGGGGTTGTTGAGGTGACATAGCCGACTGCGGGCGGCTCCTGACCGGTTCCACCCGGTCTACACCGCCCGGCCGCTTCCCGGTCCTGGTGTTCCACCACCAGCCCTACGCGGCTTTCACTTCACCGCTCTCCGAGTTCCACCTCGTTGAGCGAGGGCCCGACCTCCGGCTACCAACCGGATGGTCAGGCGATTTCTTGGGTTCCTAGGCCCAGCACCCCGAAGGGCGCCCAGCGCCCGAGGGCGCTTTCACGTGCCCACCTATCGCTAGGAGGCTTTGTCATTTTGCAGCACCGCTCTGCGGGCTGCCAGTCTCGCCGTCCCTGTGGTGCCACTGTCGGTGCCACTGGCTTCGGCGTCCCTGGCACTGTGCTCAGTCGGCCCGAGGGCCGTTTTCCCGCTTCCTGCCTGGCCTCTCGCAACGGACCGGTTAGCGGACCAGTTGTCGGACGCTCACCGCGCCGTCAGTCGCGTGTGACACAGATCACTCTTCTGGGTGAGGCTGTCGTGTCGCACAGCGGGGGGTTCTCAGCCCTTGTCTGTCGTGTTCGATCCGTCGACGTTCCTGCCTCCGCCCCGCTCCCGCTGTCCTTCGCCGTCCTAGCGGGGGCGGCAGTGCCATCGTGCCCGGGTACTCCCAGTGTCCGGTCGGGAGGTGTTCAGTGAGCGCGGCGGTCGCGATGGTCCCGGGCCCGCCCCAGGAGTCGGGCGCCGCCGCCCCGGTATCGACCCGGGTCGGGTGGGTACCGCAGGAGCAGCAGCTGGTGTCCGGGACGGCCGGTCGGGTCGCGCTGGACGGGTATTCCTGGCGGCAGGCCGCTCACTGGGTCCACGGGGCCGGTCTGTACGTCCCGACGCACGGCCCGCGGTTCGGGGAGACGACGCTGCGCCTGGTCGCGGTGCTGGCGGAGCTGACGCCGTGCCGGCCGTCGATCGCGTTCCTGATGCGGCGGCTCAAGTGCAGCGAGCGGACGGTGCAGTACCACTTGGGCATCCTGCGAGCGACCGGGCTGCTGGCCTGGCGGTCGGTCGGCACCCGGCTGCCGATGACAGAGGGTCAAACCCGGGTGGAGAGCCTGGCGTCGGAGTACGAGCGGCTGATCCCACCCTCCTACGACCAGGCGCTGGGGATCCGGACCGCAGGCGAGGGACTGGAGCGCCGGATGGTCGGCATCTCGCAGGAGGGCCGGACGGTCATCGCGGAGCTCGGGAAGAAGGCCGCGAAGAAGCCCCGGCGGGTCCGCCGCACCGTTCGTCACAGCAGCACCGGACGGGCCGTCAGCACCTCGCGTTGCACCCCAATGGTGGGTGGTACCACCCACCTGGTCAGCTCTTCCTCCGTGGGTGATCAAAAGACTACGGGCGTCGCCCGTGCCACGAAGTCGATCACCAGGAAGAAGCCCGCCAGGCGACCGGCGGAAGAGCGGCGTCGGACGGTGCTCGACCAGGTCGTTACCGCCGCGATGATGGCGGCTGGCGACCGGATGGCCCGGGTGGTCTTCCAGCGGGTGCCATGGGTTCGGAAGGCCTCGCACGATCAGCTGCGCTGGGTCCTGAATGACCTGGTCAGCAGGGGTTGGGACGCCCAGCAGGTCGTGGTGTGGCTCGGGGAGATCGCGGCCCAGTACGGTGCCGGCCTGCTGTGGCGTCCGGAACGCCCGCAGGGGCTGATCGCCCACGCGCTGCGGACAGAGGCCGAACAGGCCGCGTACGAGAGCGGGTTGCCGGTCGCGGTGGCCCTGGCCGAGCCGCACGAGGAGTTCGCCCAGGCCCTGGCCCAGATGCGGGCCGCCGAGGACGCGGAGCGCGCCGGGCAGGACGTCGTCGAGCTGGACCAGGACGTCACCGACGAGGAAGTCCGCTCGCTGCGCCAGCAGGTGTGGGAGGAGTGGAAGCTCTACCAGGACACCTCGCTGTTCGAGTCCTTCGAGCTGATGGCCGGTCCCGCCGAGGCCCAGCGGGTCTTCGGCCCCCGGCTGTACCACCACCTGCGCCAGTACCTGACCGGTCGAGGCGGCCGGCCCGCGTGGTCCGCGTGAGGGGGAGTGCATGATGAACACTCACCGTTCCACGAGGGACGGCGCGAAGGCGGCAGGCGGGCGAGGAGGGGACCGGATGGCAGGGGCGGACTACCGGCAGGACGGGTTCGCGGCGGACTGGACGGGCACCCGCCCGCCCGCCGCCGCGGGACGGGTTCCCCGCCCGGCACCTGCGCCCGCCGGGCCGCCGAAGTCGGTGTTCGGGCCCTCCGCCGGGTACCTGCTCCAACTGCGGTGCAGCTACTGCCCGGGCGACCCGGTCATCGAGGTCTACCGCAACGTCGACGCCCGCGGATCCCTCGGCCAGACCGACACCGACCGTTGCATTCGCTGCCAGGGCCGCCTCCTGGCCCACCCCCACCCCGACGACCACCTCTGCGCGACCTGCCGCATTGAGTGCGCCGACTGCCGCGCCCCCATTACCACCGGCGAGCAGCGCCGAGGCGGCCTGTGCCACCGCTGCCGGGGCGAGTGCCGCACCTGCGGCGCCCCCGCCGCGAACGTGCTGTGCACACTGTGCTCGACCTCCACGCACACCGACCCGTTCGCAGCGGTGATGCATGCCTTCCCCGACGCTCTGATCGTCCTCGTCAGCGGCCGCTTCACCGCCCAGGTGATGACCGTGATCCGGGAGGAGATCGCCCGCGTCGGCCACCAGCGCCTCGGCGACCGCATCCAGCGCCGCTGGTGGCGCTACTGGGCGCACCTGCCGCTGGCCGACAACCAGCCCGACGTCTACACCCCCGACCAGTGCGCCATCAACCTGGTCAGCCCGAACGGCTGCTCCGACGACGACTGCGAGGACGGCTGGCTGGTGGACGCGGACCGGGTTTGTCCGCGCTGCGCGCCGCCGGCCGCGGTCGTCGACGGCCCGCACCAGGCGATCCGGGACGTCCTCGCTGAAGCCGGTGCCGACGCACTGCGCGCCGACCCGCGCCGGGCCCGCGCCGCGGCGGAGGCGATCCGTGAACAGATGCGGCGAGCCCACGGCGTCTCCCGCAACGACCGCAGCCCGGTGCGCAAGAAGGAGAAGAAGGAAGGCGTCCCGGAGTACCGGCCGGCGCCGTTCACCCGGCTGCGCGAGCCCGCCGACGCCTGGCCCCCGCGCGAACCGGACGGCGACGACAGCGTCGTGCTGAAGACGGTGGAGTCCGCCCGGGAGGAACTGCCGGACTCCTACGAGGCTGCCCTCCAGCGGGCCCGGCGCGAGCGTGCCGCCCGCGGCAAGCGCCCCCGCTCTTCCTGATCCCCGGCGGCTGGGCTGTACCGGCGTCGTGTCCGGATTGGATCTTGCTGATCCCGAGGCATGGATCAGCGGGTGAACGTCGAACGTGGCTACACTACGGCGCCATATAGATACATATGGCTACCGGATGGAGTGATCGGTGGTCGCCTGATTAAAGGGTGGGGCGGAGTATGGGCAAGCGGGCGCGTCGACGTTGCCGGGAAGCCGTGGCCAAGGCCGCAGCGGTTGTGGAACCGACGGTTCTGCAGTTTCCCCACGGCGAGGAGCCGGTCCTCCAGGTTGAAGTTGCCCCCGAGGCCACTGCCGAGGACCTGGCGCTGGTCCACCGCTACTGGGACCTCACCACCTACGGCTGGCGATACAAAGTCCGCGAGCTGGGCTCAAGCCAGGTCGTGCTGAACACCATCACCGCGTACTCCCGGGCCTTCCTGCTCAGCGTCGGGTGCTCGCTGTGCAGTGAGCCGATCGCGATCGCCAACCGGTCGGCCGGCACCGTTCTGGCCGGCCCCACCCTGACCGAACCCCGCGCCACCGGTCTCTGCCCCGACTGCATGGAGCAGCACGCAGCCGTGAAAGCGGAGCAGCGGCGCCTGGCGGCGCAGCAGGCCGAGCAGGAGAAGAGGAAGGCCGAGGAAGCGGAGAAGGAGCTGCGTGAAAGGGTCGTCGCGTGGACAACGCGGGAGCGGGAGGCCCCGTGCGTCGCCGAGACGGTGGACGGCAATGCGGAGTTGGTCCTGCTGCTGGCCCTGGCAGAGCAGGCGCGGGCCGGCCGGTCGAAGCCCTTGCCGTCGTTGTCGTCGCTGGAGAGCGGGTGGACCGGTGACATGGAGCGTGACGTCGAGGCCCTGACGAGCCTTCACGACCAGGGGCTGCTGGTGGTCGACCCGCAGTCCCCGCTGTCCGCGTTCCAACTGGGGGAGAACGGTCTGATGTATGGACCCGCCGAAGTCCTGTGGAATCTCAAGCTCGGCCCGGACGCCACGATCGACCTGGTCGCAGCAGTCTGCGCTCGGCGGGCCACCGCGATCGGCCAGCAGGCGGCGACCGATATCCAAGCCCTCGCCCGGCTCGTCACCACCCTCGAGGCCACCCACGTCATCGACTACCTGAACTCCCTGCTGACCAAGAAGTACGGGTACCCGCCGGTACCGGAAACCCGCGAAGTGGAGCTCTTCGACACCATCGTCGACGGAATCACCGGCGGGTACACCACGGGGCAGATGATCGCGATCGCCTGGCGCGCTGCGGATTCGGCGGCCGCGTGGAAGGAGCGCAACGCGCGGATGGGGCCGCCGGAGGCATCCTCGGCGACGGTGACCATCGCTCGCAAGAAGCTGGACGACGCCCGCGAGCGCCGCCAGCCCGTCCCCGAGTACGAGCCGCCGCGCTGGATGTCCGTACCCGCCGCACTCGGTGCGGCCCGGCGGGTACTGGAGGCCGTAGAAGGCCCCCGTCGGCGGGATCGGATCGCGGCCTGCGACCAGTGCGACATCAACGGCTTCATCTCGAACGAGGTCAGCGGCCGCGAAGTCGCCAGTCGCTGTCTCCACCTGCCTGCGGCCCGCCGCCCCGATGACGACCACGTTCCGGCCGACAGCTGAGAACATCGAGCAGCACCCACGCCTCCATGCGCCCTACGAGCCGACGAACAGGGGAGTAGTCCGCCAGCGGGAGGCGTGCAGGATCCGGCCGATCCTGCACGAGTCCACGGCTCCACGTCGCCGCAGGGCGCTCGCCGCCCGCACACCTCCTGGCGAGGCGATCTTTGCTGGGCACCGCGCACTCAACTCCGAGGGTGAGCGCGAGGGACGACTGCTGGCCGGTCCCACGGCGTGCGCGGACGCGTACACGCCCCCTTCTCGAAAAGAAAGAGGAGCAACGATTCTGCGCGCAATAGAAGCAGATTTATTTCGCTAAATCAGGCGACCTATTCCGCGCATTCGAACCCGTGTCTAAAGGTGGGAATTATTCTGTCAGAGGCGGTTCCTACTCTCCGGCCATGGCGAATGGCGTTTACCACACCGCGTACGACATCGAGATCAACCTCACCAAGCCCGACCTCGGCTGCCCGGGCTTCCCGGAATTGCTGCGGGAGATCACCGCCCCGATCGACCAGCGCGAACGCGAGCTCCTGCAGTGCCTGGAGCACCACCGCGAAGGCGTGTGCCAGTCCGAGGAGGACGGCCGGTCCCCGTGGATGACGATCCGACGGCGAACTGTCGACAACGTGACGACGTGGGTGGCCGCCCACCTGCCGGTCCGCGGAGTCCCGACCCCCGATGAAAGCGACAAGCACAAGGCGATGAAGGAACGCATCGCACGGGTGGCGGAGCAGCACGGGCTGCGGGCGGAAGTCGAGGCGCGGGCGACGGACGGGCGGATCCGCACCGACGTCCTGGTCACCGGCGAGGCCGGCCGGATCGGCTGGGAGGCCCAGTACTCGCCGATCAGCGCCGAGACGGTCCGTCGCCGTTCGCGGGCGGCCGCCGACCACGAGATCGTTCCGCTGTGGGTGACCAACAGCACCGCCTCCGCGGTCATCGAGCGGGCGCCCTGGGCCCGCGTCGACGACTTCAGCTGGAAGGAGATCGCCTCGGCCACCGCGATGATCGTGCGCGGCGGGGTCCGCCACCTGCAGCAGTGGAAGTGCCTGCGCAGCAGCGAGCGGGCCTGCCCCGTCAACGGCAGCTTCTGCGGCCTCTTCCACGCCCAGTGGCACCTGGCCGCCCTGTGTCTGCCGGCCAAACCGCCCACCGACGTCGACACCTTGGTCGTCGCGAGCGCGGACGGCGAACTCGTCCCCGTGCGCGTCGCCGGAGGACAGCGCGATTCCCGCGCCGTCTCCCGCATGTGGGTGCCCGCCCGGGACCGGGACCGGTGGTACGACATGTACGGCGACCCCGGCGAGGAAGCCGCAGACGTTCAGCAGCCTCCGGACAAGGACATCACGTACACCCACCAAGAACTCGACCCCGTCTGCCGCTACGGCGACGAGAGCTTCGTTCCCCGCAACAGCCCGCGGCCCCGGCGGGACACCTCGGCCGGGGCGGGTCTGCGCACCTTTGCCGAGGTTCCCCATCGGCTGTTCACCGTGCCGCGGCAGGACCACCGCCTGGACGCCACCGAGGTCCAACGCCGCGCCGCCGCCCTCACCCAGGGCTGCATGCCCTGGCAGATCGGCCCGTGCGCCGGCTGCGGGACACCGATCAACCGGTACGGCGACGGCGGCGTCCACGCCTGCGACACATGCCGGGTGAAGATCCCCCGGCGGTGATCTTCTTCCTGGGAGCGTCGACGGGGCGCCCCGGCTCCCGGCACGGTCGGTCGTCCCTGCGGATCAATCCGGCGGTTCCGACAACGGTGCTCAGCTGCCGCGGCACCGGAGTCGTCCTGTGGCGCGGTTCGATCGGGACCTCGGTTGCGCGCTTTATCCGGGGGGGTCGGGCTTCATCACGGGCCAGGGGCCATCTGCGGTCGTCAGGCAAGTGAGACACGCGGGAGCTGTGGGTCAGTCTGCCAAGTATGGGCTCGTATATACATCAGTGGGCCACTGATTGCCATAGGTGAGCAGAATCTCTTTGCGCTCACCATAGGATGCTGCTGTGGACAATACGACTCTGCAGGGTCACATCACCGTCATCGGACAGCGCGGCCGCCTCATCCTCCCGGCGGCCCTCCAGCAGGCCACCGGTATCGAAGAGGGCACGCGCGTGGTCCTTCGCTCCTCCGAGAGCGGTGTCGTCACGGTTGAGCCGCTCAGCGCGGTGCCCGACCGCCTGCGCCGCACGGTGGGCCCGATGCTCCCCCTCGGGGGGACGGTGAGCACGCGGTGGGGGGGACGGCCCGGGCTGCCCGCCGGAGTGCTGCCCACCGACGTGCTCCCCCGCCGCAACGCGCCGAAGTGGTCCAACGCGATCGGCTACGCGGAGACCAGTGGCACCGACCTCCTGGCGGTGCTCACCGCCGGCGCGGTGCTGGCCTGGCTCGCCGGCCCGGCCGATCCCGCTAACCCGGCCGACCCGGCCGCCCCGATGCCCGCCGTACTGCCCTACGCGGTGCTGCCTGAGCAGGCCGTCACCCAGTTCGTCACCGCCCTCGCGCGTGCCGGATGTACCCGCGACCAGGTCGCCACCGTGCTGGCGGACCTCCAACTGCTCGGCCTCCGCCTCGCCGCACCCGGCATCGGGCATACCGACCTTGCCGAGGACACCGTCACCGCCCTGGAGCTGGCCACCGCCGCCCGCGACCGGGACGGCGCCGAACTCGACGCCACCGACGCACTGTGCGCGGCCGTCGCGCTGCGGCTCGGAGTTCTACTTCTGGCGACAAGCTGACGCCTCACCGCCGGGTCGGTGGCCTCGGCGCCATGGACGATCACGAAGCTCTCGAAGGTGCCGCTGACCTGGAGGAGTTTGCCGTTCTCGCCCACCACCGCGCCGCCGAGCCGGTGCTGGAGATCGAGCGCGTCGTGCCGGACGGGGCGGGCAGGACGCGGACGGTGGTCCTGCCCCGCCATTGGGCCGGAGTCGACGTCGCCGACGGACGGGGAGCCGGGATCGGCTGATTTCTCTTCGCGGCTGGTCATCAGCGGACGGTGTGCGGGCTGCGGCGCGGTTTGCGGGGGCCGGCGCCGGCGGTGGTGCACAGCATGCCGGGTTCGGCCTTGCAGCGTGGGCAACCCCGTTTCATCGCCTGCCGGTAGGCAAGCACGCTGGCGAAGCCCAGGTTCCACGAGCGGGGGCGGTGCGCCAGCTGCTGGAGGATCGGCGCGGCGGGGTGGGTGCGGCAGGCCGTGCCCTGGCGGGCGTCGCACAGCCAGCAGTCCCGGTCGCACACCGGGCAGCCAAACTCGTCGTCGCGCAGCAGCAGACAGCAGCGCATCTGCGCACCGTAGGGGCCAAGCGGGTTGGCGTACAGGTCGTGCCAGTCCGGCTCGACCTGGTCCCACCCCTGCTCCCACGGGGCCCCGCCGTGTATCCGGGCCGGCCCGCGCTCCGGTGGAAGGGTCGGACCGGGGCCAGCGGCGGCGCGGGCGGCTCCGGCCCGGATCGGGTGGACCTGGTCGCGGCCGTCGCACATCGCCCCGGGCGCCGCTCGGCACCGCGGGCACCGCACCGTCAGCGCGTCGGCCTTGGCCGCGTTGCTCATGGGACGGCCGGTGCGGGGCGCAGCGCGTTCAGCACCGCGGCCGGGCTCCAGCGGCCGGTGGCGCCGGGGCGGGTGGCGAGGTAGTCGGCTGCCTGTTCCGGGCTCCAGCCGTGGGCTTCGGCGAGGCCGGTGGCGAAGTTGGCGAGGTAGGCCGCGGACGGTGCGTTGAGTTCGGCGTCCGCGAGCGACCAGGGCGCGGTGAAGGTGAACACCGGGACGCCGTCGATCGCGCCCGGGCACACCAGGGTCTCGTAGCGGCCGGGACCGAGCCGGTCGCTGCCGAGCTCCAGGGCGCGGGTGAGGTCGAGGTCGGTGTCGGGCTCTTGGTGCATCTCCTGGGCGGCGATGTCGGAGAACTGCTCAGCGGTGACGAGGTAGGCCCGGGCGGGCATCTCGCCGTCGGCTGCCGGGTCGTAGAAGCCCATGCCGCCGGTCCACACCGTCGACTCCAAGGCAAAGTACAGCGTGCCGGGCAGCAGCACCGGCAACGTCCGTTCGGGCAGCCGACCGTCGCGGCAGCCCGGGTAGGTGCGCGCGCCACCAGGCGGTCGGCCGCCGGCGATGTAGTAGGCGAGCCGGTCGGCGTGCATGTTCGACCCGTACGCCGCGTACCACACCAGCGGGGTCGAAGACGGCGCGGTAGTCAGCGGCTCCGCCCGGCGGACCTGCGGCCCGAAAGGGGCGGTGGAGAGGTTGATCGCTTTCATGTCGCAGAAGGTAGCCGCGATCTGACGTGCCGTGCGGAGTTTCCGTCGGCGAAGCGTGCCGGGCCGGGACGTTCTGACGGTGAAGGGTGATGATGCGGTGGCTGCGTCGTGAGGGTCGGTGGGCGTTCCTGCGGGGCGCAGAGGTCCGGGGGGAGTTCGGCGGGTTCCGCGCGTGGGCGTTGTTCTTCGGTGCGGGGTCGGGAGTTCTTGTCGGGGCCATGCTTCTACAAGATATGACCTGATTCGTCAAAATGACGGACCGTCAGATCTTGTGGCTAAACGTGATGTGCATCACGACGATCGGGAAACCCTCCTGGTCAAGACGCTGAGTGCTGGGCCAGTAACGCAGAGTCGAAAAACTGATCGGTCCCGACCCCGTGGAATGGCACTGGCCGCGTCGGTTCACCTCATGAACCGACGCACCGTCCGGCACTGCCATACCGGTGCGCACCACCGGACAGACACGACACGGAGAGCACAGTGATGCACCAGGTGAGGGACCGATCGGGCAGCCTGCGGCCGCCCTCCACGCCTGCCCGCCGCACCCCGCCGGCCGCCACCGGAAGGGGCGACCGGTGACCACGGGCTTCGACGAGCGCACCGGCCCCGACGCCGGCCCCATCCCGAACACCCTCGAGGTGTTCATCCGCACGAACTTCCGCACCTGGCTCCGCGTCGCCATGACCATCCTGCACAGCCGGGATGATGCCGAGGACGCCGTCCAGAACGCCCAGCTGACCATGTACCGGCGCTGGGACCGGATCTTGAACCTCGCCACACCCGACGAGATGCGCGCCCTGGCCATCAGCATGGTCAAGGACAGCGCGATCGACGCCGTCCGGGCCCGCACCCGCGAGACCAACAAGGTCTCCCGCTACGCCGTGCTCGGGGAAGTTCCCGGAGACCAGCCCACCCCACTGGGCGACGAGGTCCTCGACCGCTCCGGCCTGGCCCTGACCATGGCCCTCGACGACCTCGCCCACACCGCCCCCGGCTACGCCGCGGCCGTGCGCCTGCGAATGTTGGGCCTGCCCTACGCGGAGATCGGCGCAGCGTTGAAGATCGCCTCCACCACGGCCAAGGCGTGGGTCCACGCGGGCTGGAACTACCTCGACAGCACCCTCAATCCCGGTGACGACCAGGAGACCCCCTCATGACCGACCTTCACGACCTGCTGGAACGCGAAGCCGCGCGCATCGACGAGGAGCTGACGCACTATGACGCCGCCGCGGAAGACGCGTTCGTCCGGAAGTTCGCCGAGCGGGTCGCTACCGAGCAAGCCGACCAGCGGCGAGCGTCCCCCGCCCGCGCCGTCGGGCACCGGTCCAGCGGGCCCCAAGGCGCCGCCGGGCCGGCCCCGGTTACGGCCGCCCCGACGGCCCGGACCACGCCCGGCCGGACCGAAACCCCGCTGAGCTCCGCCGCCTGCCGGGCGGAGCTCCGCCTCCAACTGCACCACCTGTGCCGGTCGATCACCGCAGCCGGTTCCGGGAAAGCCCTCCAGGGCGAGCGTGCCCTCGAAATCGGCTGCGCTTTCTACACCCGGGGCAGCGAAGCCATGGCGGAATGGTGGTGGCGCTCCGCCGCCGACGGGGGCGACGAGAGCGCCCCGCACCTCCTGGCGGTGCTGCTCACCACGATCTGCCGTGAGGAGGAAGCCGGGCAGTGGCGCAAGCACGCCGAAGCGGTGGGACTCACCGTCCCGGACGCCGACCCCGGCGAGAGCGAAGCCGGACCGGAGGCCGAGGACCAGTGGCCCGTGCCGCTGCTGCCCCTCCCGGAACGTCTTTCCGACCTCGAACCGGGGATCCTGAAAGCACGGGTCCTGTCCGGCCGCAGTATCCGCAGAAGGGCCGTACCGCGGTCGGCCAAGGGCATCGGCCCCTGCTGAACGCCAGCGCCGTCCCGCCCGCGCCAACTGTCTGGAGAAACAGCGGATCCGGCCGTACGGGCAAGCGGGTCCAGGGCGCTCCTCCCACTAGGGTCGGCGCGGCCGGACAGTGGAACTCGACCAGCGGACCACCGGCGCCGACCTCGAACAGCACCACGAAGACCCCGGACCGTCGAGCGTCTGCCCGTCCACCCGCGCCTGGACAGCCCTGTCCGCTCTTCATACGTGATCCGCCGTTGAGCATCGGCCGTTGGCCGATCCGGCAGTGCGTCGCCCGATGGCGACCCTCCGCTCCGCTCCGGGCTGCGGGGCTGCGCCCCTTGCGCGGTCCCCGGGGGGCTCCTCCGGACCCCGCCCCCCGGGGCTCGGTTCCGCCGGTCGGTCCGGTCCCCTATCAGCCGCCTGACCACCTAGGTTGCCCAATCTCGACCACGTCCTGCCCGGCCCTTTATGGAACAGGTCGATCAACGATGGAGGAGACATCAGCTACTGGAAGGCCGCGGTGTTGAAGCGGAGGACGCGATCAGCCTTCTACGAGGAGGACGGTCCCTTCCTGGAAGGTGACCACGCCGCCTCCGGTCCGGAGGACGCCGACGGCCCTTCTGCCGAAGACCCCCATTGGGCTGCTGCGGTGCCTGAAGACCAACCGTGGCGTGTGAGCCGTGCGGGTGGTGTGGGCAAGGAGCGGCTGCTGAGGGGACAACCACCCGGTGGTGCAGGTTATTTATAAGACGCGAAACGCTCTGACCTGCAGAAATGTGCCCCGTTTTGTACCCGTCCCTGGACAAAACCCGGCCTGTTTTGTACCCGGGGCAGAACAAAACGAGGTCGCTGACGACTCCTGGGACCCCTGCGTTTTGTACCCGCCACGGGACAAAGGCGTTACCTGCTGTGATAACGTCCGGTTGTTGATCGTTGAGAGGGGAGGATCGTGGCCAAGACACCGCCGCCCAGCATTCCCAAGGGGATGCACATGGTCATCCGGCCGACCAAGGACGGCCTCCAGTGGTCGCTGAGGCGCTCCTCCGGGTTCGACTTCGTCGCGGACGGCGAGGCCTTCGGCTACGTGCTGGACGCGACCCTGCTGCACAAGCTGCTCGCCGGGATGGACATGCCCGGTACCTGGTTCCGCACCTGGCACGCCTTCAGCTCGCTCCAGGCCGTGGCCGACAAGGGAGAGATCAAGGCTACCCAGGAGGTCCTCGCAGGCATCTCCGGTCTGTCCCGCACCCACATCGCCGAGGCGATGACCTACTACATCGAACTCGGCTGGATCCGCCGGATCAAGAACGGCCGGTACGCCCTCAACCCGTGGTTGACGTTCAGCGGCAACTCCGCCGAACAGGAACGCCAGCAGAACGCCTGGATCAGGGCGGCCGGGGAGGAGTTCACCATCCCGGCCCCCGACCACCCGGCCCAGTGGCGCGCCGCCCGCGAGGAAGCCCGCGAACAGTCCCGTCGGCAGAAGCGCACCGCCGAGCGCAGCGAGACCGTCGTTCCCCTGCGTCCGCGCCAGCGCAGCACGCGTTCGCGTCAAGACACCGCCAGCAGCACCGCCTGATCAAGCACAACGTCATACTGGGAATGCACGCCAGTTCCAGCCGCGACGGGAGATGACATCGTGACTACCTACGTGCCGGAGATCCCCACCGACGCCGCGCCGGTGACCATCCGGCGTGAGGTCTTCGGGATCCTCGCCCTGGTCGACCTCAGCAACCCGGCCCGCCGGCTGCTGGACGTGCTGCTGTCCCTGCACGACGAGGACACCGGAGCCGCCGAGATCTCCCAGCGGGAGATGGCCGCGGCCCTCGGCACTGCGGTGCCCGCCGTGAACCGTGCGGTGCAGCAGCTGCGGGAGACCGGCCTCGCCTGGCAGATCGAGGGCGGCCGCTACCAACTCCACCCGCTCCTGACCGGGGGCGCCGTCGCACTGCCTGCGACCGCCGTCCCCGAGATCAAGGCCGTGGAGCCGGCGGCGTTCACCGAGCAGCGCCGCGAGCGCTACACCGCCCAGATCGCCAACCTCGGCCAGCTGCCCACTCCGGCCTGACACCACCGACCACCGAAGGGGCCTGTCGAGTCGACAGGCCCCTTCGTGTTACCAACACGGATAACACATTTGTCCTGTGGCGGGTACAGAACGGGGCAGCGCGGGGCGAGACGACGGAGGACGACGTGGGGGAGATTGACGCAGGACTGGAGCGGGCGGGGCGCACGAGGCCGATTCCGCAGGGGGTGCCGGCCCGGCTGCGGCACCTGCTCAAGGGTCCGGCGAAGGGCAGCACGCGGGCGGTCGCGGTCGAGCTGGGGTCTCGCAGCGGATGGTGCAGCGGTGGCTGAAGGGCGCCTCGGTGCCGAAGCCGGACGCAGCCCGGCGCATCGAGGAGCGGGTGAGAGCGACCTGGCAACCGCGCGTTCGGCAGCGGGTGCGGCGCCAGGCGGAGTCGGCGGGGTTCATGCTGCACGTCCAGGCCCAGTTCGGCTACAGCGCGGCGGGCGGATCGACGGACGACCCGCGTGAACGGCTGATCACCCAACACCTGCCCAACACCTGCCCAACACCTGCCCGGCGACGTCGCCCGCGAGCTGTACGCCGCCCGGGACGCGGGGGCTTCCGAACGGGAGCAGGAGCGGATCTTGGCCGCCGGCCTGCAGGAGCACTACTTCAAGGACCGCGGCCGCCTCGCCGACGGCCTGACCGCCCAGATCAGCGACCTCGACTGGGTGGAGATGGAGATCTGACACCGTCCGGCACCGGATCCGGGACGGCCCGGGGCCGGTTCCCCCGCGCTCGTCGACGCGGGGGAACCGGCTGTCACCCTAGTGCCGGTGTGAGCGGGTTCAGTCGGTGCTGCGGTCATCGAGGACGACCCGGGGGCCGTTGCCGCTTTCCGGCTGGTCCTGCTCGCTCCGCGGCCGGGTGGCGGCCACTACCTCGGCGATGCGCTCGTAGAAGGTGACGGCCAGCGACCAGGTCTCGATGTCCCGGGGCTGGTCGACGCCGCGGTGCACGGTGGCGTGCAGGGCGTTGAGGAGCGCGACGGTGGAGCGCCCGGACAGGTCGGTGGTGAACGGCTTTTCCGGGTTGGGGCGGTCCCAGTCGCGGGAGCGCTCCTCGGGGGTGTGGAAGTGCGAGGTGCCGCCCGGGGCGACGGCGCGCACCTGCTCGTTGAGGAAGTCCCAGGTGTGGGGGTGGCATTCGAGGGTCAGGGTGTGGATCGCGCCGGCCTTGCGCAGGGTGCTCACGTGCGCGGACCACGCGAAGGCGGGCGGGATCAGGTCGGTGGTGCCGCCCAGCAGCTTCTCCCCTTCGCGGCGGTCGGCGGCGGGGCTGGGGGTGGTGGGCTCGGACACGGTCGCGTTCTCCTCGGTGCTGCTGGTGGACGGGGACGGGGTGTCGCCCGGGACGGCGAAGTGGAGGGTGTTCGGCGGGCCTTGCGGGTGGGGCACGGCGGGCTGGCCTTCGAACTCGCCTGCCGGGCCCGCGCCTTGGGCAGGCCCGGCAGGCTCGCGCTCGCCGGACGCCGACGCGGCCTCCGGACCGAGGGAGCCGGTCGCCGCCCGCAGCCGCAGCTCACCGAGCTCCTCCAGCAGTTCCTCGATCCTCTTCTGCTGAGCGCCGGATTCCCGGTGGTAGCGGGCGGACTCGCTCTGCTCCTTGCTGATCACCCCGAGCAGCTGATCACGGTGCGCCCTGAGCTCCGCCAGTACGGCCTGGGCCTGCTGTTCGGTGTGGTCGGGCAGCACCTCGACCAAGCCCTTGATCGTGGTGGTGTCGTCGAGCAGTCGGGCGGCCTGGCCGAGGAGTTGCTCGACGTTGCGGCCGGTCTGGGACACGTTCCTCCCTTGGGTCTGCGGCCTGGTTGGTGGCCGCGGCTGCACCAGCGTGGAGTTCGCGCACCCACCGCGGGGGCCGGAGTCGGGGGTGTGACCGGAAAGCAGATAATCACTGTCCGAATCTGGGTAGCTACAATTTGTTCTGGCGGGCCGTCGGTAATCGAGGGGCGAGACTGCCGGGAGCGTGCCGAGCGGGGGGATCGGGGCGCTGGTGCCGGTGGTGGCGTACGGCGCGGCAGAGCCGGCGCTGCGGGTGGACGCGGTGTGGGACCTGAGTGGGCTGGTCGACTACGACGTGCCGGAGGAGGAGGCGCCGGCCGCGCCGGGGGTCGCTCGGGTGGTCGACGCGATGGTGTCGCCGGCGCGGGTGCGGGCCGCGGGCCACCTGGTGGTGTTGGCGGTCGGCTGCGGGGTGTCCGGCGCGCACTCGCGGCCGCTGGTCCGGGAGGTCGGGCGGCGGCTGGAAGCGCAGAGCCTGGACGTCGCGGTTCGGCACCGTGCTGCAGGGGCCGGTGGTCGGCACGGTCACCGGGGTACAGATCAACTACGGCTGACGCCCCGGGCCGGGCGGCGCTTCGTCCGGCCCGGGAGGCCGGTCACTCCTGGGCGGCGGCGAGTTCGCGGATGGCGGAGGCGACGTCGAGCAGGGCGTAGGCGACGGCGGCCAGACCTTCCCCGATGGCGTCGGTCTGCTTGTCCTCGCCGAATCGGCCGGCGGCCTTCGACGCGTAGTTGGCGGCGCGGTCCTCGTAGTTCGACATGTGGTCCTCCCCTTGATCGGCAACCTGGCGAGCCTGCCCGGCGGCGGGCACGGTTATGCGTTGGTCGTTCATGCGGGAGGTCCGATGGCGAACTGTCGGACCGCCGTCGGGTAGGGCCTGACGGACTGAGGCCTGACCTGTGTGTTTGTGGCGTCAAGGCCCGATCCTCGGGAGCTAAGGCACGGAAAACCGTGCCTTAGCTCCCGGCTGCTGGCGACGTCGGGAAACGGATCCTGACCTGCACGCTTGCCATCACTTTCGGTTGTTGTCCGGGCACCCCTTGCGATCATGTATCGAACTTCATATGCTGTATAACAGTTCATACATCAGTGATTCGGAGGGACCATGACCACCGCCTCAAACCGGGACGGCACGGACACGGACGGGGAGATCGTCACCCTGGGGATCGGCCTCACCCCCGTCCAGGGCGCGGCCGTGCCCGAGGCCGCCGACCTCGTCGAGTGGGTCGGTACCGCGTTGGGCGCGCTGGCGCTGTTGCGCACCGGGCAGGACGCGGCCGGGCGGCCCTACAGCGCGGGGCCGGCCGACTGGCACCTGGCCATCCGCACGATCGAGTACCGCCTGCTGCCCCGCCTGGGCGGCATCCGCGACGCCGCGGTCCGCGCCCACGCCGCCGCCGGCGGCACCGTCGCCGACCTCGCCGCCGCGATGGGCGTCGCCCGCGCCACCGCCCAGCACCGGCGCAAGGCCGTGCTCGACCGCGGCGTCTCGGATGCCGCCGAGCACTGGGCCGTCACCGGGAGCCCCTGGGACGCGGCATGGACTCACACCGCCGACGTCGTGGTCATCCGGGAGGGCGCCATCCGCAGCGTGCTGCTGATCGAGCGCGGCACCGACCCGTACGCCGGTCACGACGCCCTGCCCGGCGGCAGGGTCGACAAGGGCGAGAGCGCCCTGGAGGCCGCCGCTCGCGAGCTCGCGGAGGAGACCGGCATCACCGTTGCCCTGGCGAACCTGCATCGGGTCGGCGTCTACGACCGTGTCGGCCGCGACCCGCGCGGCCTGTACAGCTCCACCGCCTACGCCGTCACCGTCCCGGCCGGCACCCAGGCCGAGGCCGCCGCCGACGCCGCCGCCGTGCGCTGGGTGCCGGTGGACGAGCTGCTGGCCGACCTCGCGGACGGCTCGGCCGACCTCGCGTTCGACCACTCGGCGATCCTCGCCGCCGCGCTGCGCCTGACCGGGGACCTGCGCACCCCGGTGCGCTGACCGCCACCCGCACCACGAACCCACCGACCAACAACCACCGGAGGCCACCATGTTCGGTTTCGGCAAGAACACCAGCGGCGGCAGCGAGCCGACGCGGGAGCAGGTCGAGGAGGTCCACAACCGCTGGGGCCGGGCCGTCCAGGACCGCGACAAGGCCCAGATGGCCATCGACGTCCACGGCCGGCGCGACCGCTGGTACAGCAGCCCGCAGACGGTCACCGCGGCCCTGGCCGCCCGCGACCAGGCCGCCGCCGAAGCCGCCGACGCGGCCGCCGAGTACCGGCAGCTGCGCGACCGGCAGGCCCCCGCCGCCGACTGGCGCTCCGGCCTGCCGCGCTCCGTGCGTCGGCACCTGGGCTGACGCCCGCTCAAAGATCCGGGGCGGCCGTCATCCCGCGAAGAAGTCCGGCCGCCCCGCCCACCACCGACCAGCACTCTGACCGGAGGCACCGCCCATGATCCCGCACCACCCCGAGTACGCCACCACCCTGGCCGCCATCACCGCCGTCCACGGCCCCGACATCGCCCGCCTCGCCGCCGCCGGACCCGCCGACGTCACCGCCGGACTGTTCGAGGCGATCGAGACCCTGGAGACCGCGGGCTACTGGGACCAGGCCGAGCCCCTGGAGAACGTCCTGAACCTCCTGACCGCCGCCCAGGAGACCGACCCCGACCGCGCCCGCGCACTGCTGGAGCGCGCCGACCGCGCGCTGCGCACCGCGCTGCCCGCGATCTTCGCCGCCATCGGCGAGGAGGGCCCCGCCGCCCCGGCGCCCGCCGCGGCG
>NZ_JBSGET010000147.1:0-21213 GCF_053603035.1 Kitasatospora sp. NPDC004272
TGCAGATGTCGCAATCCACACCAGGCCAGAAGGCCCTCACTCATTTCAAGATCACCACACCGTGAACCCCGTCACCAACCTCCATGGTCAGAACAGCTAGTTCGCCCGGTCGAAGTCGATCGCGCTGTACGCCCGCAGCTTGGCGAGCTTGTGCGTGGAGTCGATCCGCCGGATCGTCCCGCTCTTGGAGCGCATGACCAGCGACGAGGTGGTGGCGGTCTCCTGGCGGTAGTGGACGCCGCGCAGCAGTTCGCCGTCGGTGATGCCGGTCGCGACGAAGAACACGTTCTCGCCGCTGACCAGGTCGTCCGTGGTCAGGACGCGGTCCAGGTCGTGCCCGGCGTCCAGCGCCTTCTGCCGCTCCGCCGCGTCCTTGGGCCACAGCCGGCCCTGGATGACGCCGCCCATGCACTTCATCGCGCAGGCGGCGATGATGCCCTCGGGGGTGCCGCCGACGCCCATCAGCAGGTCGACGCCGGTCTCCTCGCGGGCGGCCATGATCGCGCCGGCCACGTCGCCGTCCGAGATGAACTTGATCCGGGCGCCGGCCTCGCGGATCTCCCGGACCAGGTCCTCGTGCCGGGGCCGGTCCAGCACGACGACGGTGACGTCCTCGACCGCGGAGCCCTTCGCCTTGGCGACCCGGCGGATGTTGACCGCGGGCGGGGCGGTGATGTCGACGTAGTCGGCGGCCTCGGGGCCGCAGACCAGCTTGTCCATGTAGAAGACCGCGCTGGGGTCGAACATGGTGCCGCGGTCGGCGACCGCGAGGACCGCGACGGCGTTGTTCATGCCCTTGGCGGTCAGGGTGGTGCCGTCCACCGGGTCGACGGCGACGTCGCACTCGGCGCCGGTGCCGTCACCGACCCGCTCGCCGTTGTAGAGCATCGGGGCCTCGTCCTTCTCGCCCTCGCCGATGACGACGATGCCGTTCATCGAGACGGTGGAGACGAGGGTGCGCATCGCCTTCACGGCCGCGCCGTCGGCGCCGTTCTTGTCGCCCCGGCCGACCCAGCGGCCGGCCGCCATCGCGGCGGCCTCGGTGACCCGGACCAGTTCGAGGGCGAGGTTGCGGTCGGGCGCTTCCGGAGCGACCTCCAGAGCGGAGGGGAGGTGGTGCGGGTACTGCGTGGTCATCGTCGTTACCTCTCTGTACGCGACGGCCAGACAGCGCCGGGACGCGCTGCGTCACCGGTGCTGCGTTGAGGGTGCTGCGATCGTATCGGCAGGTGGAACGGGTGTCTGTGGCGCCCGCCTCGCCCGCCCCTTACCGGCACCGACCGGCACACCGGTGCGCGGCGCCCGCGTAAGCGCCGCCTACCATGGGCGGGTGGCAGGCAACAGCAGCAAGAGGGGCCGTCAGACGGTACGGGACATGGTCCTGTCGATGGCGGCGGTCGGCGTCGTGGTGGTGGTCGCGTACTTCTCGATCCCCAGCGCGGACGGCAAGGGCGGCGTGCACGCGGTGCCGTACCAGGTCGAGCTCGCCTCGGCGAAGCGGGCCGCGCCGTACCCGCTGCTCGGGCCCGAGCCGCTCCCGGCGGGCTGGACGGCCACCTCGGTGACCTACGGCAGGAACGACGACAGCCGCGCCGCCTGGCACCTGGGCCTGAACACCGCCTCCGGCCAGTACGCGGCGGTCGAGCAGGCCGACGGCAAGTCCGCGGACGTGGTGCAGCGCAACGTCCCGGGCGGGAAGCCGGACGGCACCGCGACGGTGGCCGGCCAGGAGTGGCAGCGGGTGCAGGGCGACCACTACCGGGCGCTGGTCCGCCCGGCGGGTGACGGGGGCACCACGGTGCTCACCGGCACCGCCTCGTACGAGGAGCTCGCGCAGCTCGCCGAGAGCCTGAAGTAGGCCCCTGGAGCGGGCCCCTGGCCCCTGGAACGGCCCCGGCGCGGCGCGCGCCGGGGCGTGGAGAAGGCCCCCGCCGGGAACGGCGGGGGCCTTCGCGCTCACGCGGGGCGTCCGGGGATCAGACGGTGGTGACGACCTCGTCGTAGGCCAGGCGCGGGCTGCGCGGGAACCAGGCGTCCTCGCCCGGCTTGCCGATGTTGACCACGGCCAGCACCGAGTGCTCGCCGTTGCCGAAGAACTCCTTGTTGATGCCCTCGGCGTCGTAGCCGGTCATCGGGCCGGCGGCCAGGCCGGCGGCGCGGACGCCGATGATGAAGTAGGCGGCCTGCAGGGCGCCGTTCAGGGTGGCGGAGGCCTCGCGGACCGGGCGCTCGGAGAAGAACATGTCCTTCGCCTGCGGGAAGTGCGGCAGCTGGCTGGGGAGCTCCTCGTGGAACTCGTTGTCGGCGGCCAGGATGGCGACCAGCGGGGCGCCGGAGGTCTTGGCCTTGTTGCCGTCGGCCATGTGCTGCACGAGGCGGGCGCGGCCCTCCTCGGAACGGACCAGGACGATGCGCAGCGGCTGCTGGTTGAAGGCGGTCGGGCCGAACTTCACCAGGTCGTAGATCGCCTGGACCTGCTCGTCGCTGACGGGCTCGTCCGAGAAGGTGTTGGCGGTGCGGGCCTCACGGAAGAGCAGGTCCTGGGCGGCGGCGTCGAGTGCCAGGGTCATGGTCTGTGTCCTACCTCAAAGCTGGGGACCGGGGTCGGTTCGGCGGCGGGGCCGCACGATCTGGTCCAACTTCGGTGAAACTTAAACCATTCCCTGACGCTGTGTGATGTACATCACAACAACTGCCCGGTCACTCCTCGGCGGACTCCTCGGCCGCCATCGCCGCGTCCAGCCGGGCCCGGGCGCCGTCCAGCCAGCGCTGGCAGACCTTCGCCAGCTCCTCGCCGCGCTCCCAGAGCGCCAGCGACTCCTCCAGCGTCGTCCCGCCGGTCTCCAACTGCCGCACCACCTGCAGCAGTTCGTCCCGCGCCTGCTCGTAGCCGAGCGACTCCCGCGGGCCCGCCCCGTGCTGCCCCTGCTGATCTGCCATGCCGCCAGGGTAGGCGCCGGCCCCGACAAACCCGTTGCGCCCCGCCCCGGGCCGCGCCCTACCCTGCGGTCCATGAGCACCCCACGACCCTCGACCACCGCCCGCCCGGCCGTCCCCGCGGACGCGGAGGAGCTGGTGGAACTCCGCTCGCTGATGTTCGAGGCCATGCACGGGGAGGTCCGCGCCGGCTCCTGGCGGCGCCCCGCCGCCGACCTGCTGGTGCGCCGACTCGCCGAGCCGGAGCGCCGGTTGCAGGCGTACGTGGTCGACGACCCGGAGCGGCCCGGACGGCTGCTCAGCTGCGCCGTCGGCACCCTGGAGCAGCGGCTGCCCGCCCCCGGCCACCCCGACGGCCTGTTCGGCTTCGTCTTCAACGTCTGCACCCGCCCCGAGCAGCGTGGCCGCGGCCACGCCCGGGCCTGCCTGGCGGCCCTGCTCGGCTGGTTCGACGCGCGCGGCGCCACCCGGGTCGACCTGCACGCCACCGAGGACGGCCAGGCGCTCTACCGCAGCCTCGGCTTCCGGGGGCACTCCACGCCGCTCTCCCGGCAGCGCCCGCCCGCCGGCTGACCCGCGGCCCGGGCCGCCCCCGCCGCCCGCCGGACCGGCGGCGCGTCCTGCGCCAGCGTGCGCCGCAGATTCAGCCGGGCCCGGTACGTCAGCGTCTTCACCGCGCCCACCCGCAGCCCGATCCGGTCGGCGATCTCCACCGAGCTCAGCCCGTCCCAGTACCGCAGCCGCAGCACCGACCGCTGCCGCTCGTTCAGCACCGACAGCGCCGCGCCCACCCGCTCCGCCTCGGCCGCCGCGATCACCGATTCCTCCACCCGCACCCCCGAATCGTGGTCGGCGACCGCCGCCACCGCCGACTCCCGGCGGGTGGAACGGCGTTTCTCGTGGTCCAGCAGCACATTGCGGGCGATGGTGAACATCCACGCGCCGAGATCCGTGCCGGTCCAGTGGAAACCGCGAATTCCCGCCATCGCGCGGACGAAAGTGTCCTGGGCCAGGTCCTCGGCCAGCGGTCGGCTGCCGGTGCGGCGCAGCAGGAACGCCAGCAGCGCGCCGTGGTAGCACCGGTAGATGTCCGCCCAGGCGTCGCGGTTCCCGGACTTGGCGGCCTCGATCAGCGCGGGCGTCACCGCCGGTCTGCCCGACGGGGTGACGTCCATGCCAAAACCTCCGGAAAGTGCCGGAAAAGGGAAGGCCCGTCACACTATGACCCGGTCCGACCCGGTGCAAGCAGTTCACGGGAAAGCAACGTGCATTCCGCTGAATTCCCGTGCGGAGGGGGCTCGCGGGCAATTCCGCGAGCCGGTACCGGATTGTCGACGGACGGTCAGTCCCCGCTCGGGCCCCCGGTCTCGGCCCGCGCCCCGGTCTCCGCCCGGACCCCGAACGACCCGCCCGCCACCCGGGCCCGCAGCGCCTCCCCGTCCGCGACCTCCCCCGGGTCGGTCAGCACCGTGCCGTCCGCCTTCTGCAGCACCGCGTACCCGCGCCGCAGGGTGGCCAGCGGCGACAGCGCCTCCACCCGGGCCAGCGCGTGCCCCAGGTCGGTCTGCGCGTGGTCCAGCCGGTGCCCGAGCACCCGCCGGGCCCGCTCCAGCAGCGCCTCCACCTCGGCGCCGCGGGCCGCCACCGCCTCGCCCGGCGCCGCCAGCGCCGGACGGCTGCGCACCGCCGCCAGGCCCGCCGACTCCCGCTCCACCCGGTGCAGCACGGTCCGCCGCGCCTGGTCCCGCAACTGCCGCACCCGGGTCAGCTCCTCGCCCACGTCCGGCACCACCCGCTTCGCCGCGTCGGTCGGCGTGGACGCCCGGAAGTCCGCGACGAAGTCGAGCAGCGGCTGGTCCGGCTCGTGCCCGATCGCGCTCACCACCGGCGTCCGGGCCGCCGCGACCGTCCGCACCAACTCCTCGTCGGAGAACGGCAGCAGGTCCTCCACGCTGCCGCCGCCGCGGGCCACCACGATCACCTCGACCTCCGGCAGCGCGTCCAGCTCCCGCACCGCCGCGCACACCCGCCCCACCGCCTGCGGGCCCTGCACCGGCACGTTGCGCACCTCGAAGCGCACCGCGGGCCAGCGCCGCCGGGCGTTCTCCAGCACGTCCCGCTCGGCCGCCGAACCGCGGCCGGTCACCAGGCCCACGCAGCCCGGCAGGAACGGCAACCGCTTCTTCCGGGCGTCCTCGAACAGGCCCTCGGCGAACAGCCGACGCTTCAACTGCTCCAGCCGGGCGAGCAGTTCGCCCAGCCCGACCAGCCGCAGCTCGGACGCCCGGAGCGACAGCGTGCCGCGCGCCGCGTACCACTCCGGCTTCGCCCGGACGATCACCCGGGCCCCCTCCTGCACCGCGTCCGCGACCTGCTCGAACACCTGCCGGAAACACGTCACCGTCAACGAGACGTCCCGCTCCGGGTCACGCAGCGTCAGGAACACCATCCCCGCCCCCGGCCGCCGGTTCAACTGCGCGATCTGCCCCTCCACCCACACCTCGCCCAGCCGATCGACCCACCCCCCGATCAACGCCGACACCTTCCCCACCGGCAGGGGCGCTTCCGGACTGCTCGCATTGGCCATCCCCCGAGGCTAGCCCCAGAGCGAGACAGACCGGGGGCGCGGTTTCACGCCCCGCGCCCCCGTCCGCGCTGCGCGAACAGCACCACCAGCCCCACCCCCAGCCACACCGCCCCCACCACCTGCGCCGGGTGCGAGGCCTCCACCAGCACCGCGACCAGCACCGCGACGCCCAGCAGCGGCACCACCCCGTGCCGCAGCCAGTCCCGGGAGCCGCCGCGCACCACGTACCAGCCCACCACCGAGGCGTGCAGCAGCACGAACGCGGTGAGCGCGCCGACGTTGACCACCGAGGTGAGCTGGTCCAGGCCGTCGTCCCGGCCGGCCGCCCAGACCGCTGCCACCAGGGTGATCACCGCCGCGGTCAGCAGCGCCCGCCGGGGCACCGCCGTCCGCTCCTCGACGACGCCCAGCACCCGCGGCAGCCGCCCCTCCCGCCCCATCGCGAACACCAGCCGCCCGGCGGCGGCCTGCCCGGCCAGCGCCGCGAACGCCGCCCCGATCGCCTTGGAGGCGGCGATCAGCACGTGCATCCAGTGCCCGATCGAGGCTTCCACGGTGTCGTAGAAGGCGGAGCCCTGGGCCTCCGGGTCGGCGGCCAACTGCTGCGGGGAGGTCGGTTCCAGCACCGCCGCCAGGTAGGTCTGCGCGACGAACAGCAGGCCGGCCAGCGCCAGGCACCACAGCACCGCCCGGGCCACCGCCGCGGACGCGCCGACCGCCTCCTCCACGAACGAGGCGATCGCGTCGAAGCCGAGGTAGGAGAGCACCGCCACCGACACCGCCGACAGCACCGCCGTCAACGAGAACGCGCCGACTCCCCCGAACGGGGAGCCCCAGTCGCGCGCCGCCCCGTCCCGGACCAGCACCACCACCGCGGCGACCACGAACACCGTCAGCACCACGACCTCCATCGCCAGCACCGCGAACCCCACCACCGCGGCCGTCCGCACCCCGGCCAGGTTCAGCGCGGTGGTGACCAGCACCGCCAGCACCGTCCACACCCAGCGCGAGACGTCCGGCACCAGCGAGTTCAGCGCGATCCCGGAGAACAGGTACGCCACTGCCGGGATCAGCAGGTAGTCGAGCATCGCCATCCACCCGGCGACGAACCCCGGCCCCTCGCCCAGCCCGGCCCGCGCGTACGCGAACACCGACCCGGCCCGCGGCACCGCCCGCACCATCTCGGCGTACGACAGCGCGGTGAACCCCATCGCCACCGTCGCCACCAGGTACACCGCCGCCACCGCGCCGTGGCTCTTCGCGTCCAGCACGCCGAACACGCCGACCGGCGCCATCGGGGCGATGAACAGCAGCCCGTACACCATCAGATCCCGCACCCCGAGGGTGCGCCGCAGCTCAGCCGTGCTCGCCTGTGTGCTCACCCTCGCCATTCCACCGGCCCGCACCCGCCCGGGCGGCGGCGACGCGCGTCCGGGCCCGCGGGACTCGCCCGTACGATGGAGCCATGTCGACCACCGCTCAGCGCCGTGTCCTGCTCGCCGCCCCCCGGGGCTACTGCGCGGGCGTCGACCGCGCCGTGATCGCCGTGGAGAAGGCCCTGGAGCAGTACGGGGCGCCGATCTACGTCCGCAAGCAGATCGTCCACAACAAGTACGTCGTGCAGACCCTGGAGAAGCGGGGCGCGGTCTTCGTCGACGAGACGGAGGAGGTGCCCGAGGGCTCGATCGTGGTCTTCTCGGCGCACGGCGTCGCCCCGTCCGTGCACGACGAGGCCGAGGCCGGCAAGCTCGCCACCATCGACGCCACCTGCCCGCTGGTCACCAAGGTGCACAAGGAGGCCCGCCGGTTCGCCGACGAGGACTACGACATCCTGCTGATCGGCCACGAGGGCCACGAGGAGGTCGTCGGCACCATGGGCGAGGCCCCCGAGCGGATCCACCTGGTGGACGGCGCCGAGGACGTCGCGAACGTGAAGGTGCGCGACGAGTCCAAGCTGGTCTGGCTCTCCCAGACCACCCTCTCGGTGGACGAGACCATGGAGACCGTCGGCGCCCTCAAGCAGCGCTTCCCGCTGCTGGTCTCCCCGCCCAGCGACGACATCTGCTACGCCACCCAGAACCGCCAGGTCGCGGTCAAGCAGCTCGCCCCCGAGGCCGACCTGCTGATCGTGGTCGGCTCCAAGAACTCCTCCAACTCGGTCCGGCTGGTCGAGGTCGGCCTGGAGTACGGCGCCAAGGCCGCCCACCTGGTCGACTTCGCCGACGAGATCGACCCGGCCTGGCTGGAGGGCGTCACCACGGTCGGCCTGACCAGCGGCGCCTCGGTGCCCGAGATCCTGGTCGACGGCGTGCTCGAACTGCTCGCCGGGCACGGCTTCGAGGACGTCCGGATCGTCAAGACCGCCGAGGAGCACCTCACCTTCTCGCTCCCCAAGGAGCTCCGCCGCGACCTGCGCGCCGAAGCCGCCGGCAAGGTCTGACCCGCACCCGCGAGCCCCTCCGGGTGCCCGGTCCCGCCCGCCGGGACCGGGCACCGTCCGTCCGAACGGGCTGCGGCGGCCCCCGTCCCCCCGTACGTTGGTGCGAGGGCCGGCGGGCAGCGGACGCCCCCGGCGGTACGGGAGGCGACGGCAGTGACGACGTTCTTCGGCGTGGACATCGGCGGCTCGGGCATCAAGGGCGCACCGGTCGACCTGGACAAGGGCGTGCTCGCCCAGGAGCGCCACAAGGTGCTCACCCCGCACCCCTCGGGCCCGGACGAGGTGATCGACGCGGTCTGCGAGGTCGTCCGGCACTTCGACCACCGCGGGCCGGTCGGCCTGACCTTCCCCGGCGTCGTCGTCGACGGGCACACCAGGACCGCCGCCAACGTCGACAAGGGCTGGATCGGCCTGGACGCCGAGGCCCGGTTCAGCGCGGCCCTCGGCCTGCCCGCCACCGTGGTCAACGACGCCGACGCGGCCGGCATCGCCGAGGTCACCCACGGCGCCGGGCACGGCCGACCCGGCGTCGTCCTGCTGCTCACCTTCGGCACCGGCATCGGCAGCGCCCTGTTCTCCGACGGCGTCCTCGTCCCCAACACCGAGCTCGGCCACCTCGAACTGCGCGGCAAGGACGCCGAACGGCGCGCCTCCTCCGCCGCCAAGGAGCGCCACGACCTCAGCTGGCCGCAGTGGGCCGAGCGGGTCGACGAGTACCTCGACCTGGTCGAGATGCTGTTCTCCCCGCAGCTGGTCATCATCGGCGGCGGCGTCAGCCGCAAGCACGAGAAGTTCCTGCCGCTGCTCAAGGACCGCCGCGCCGAGGTCGTCCCGGCCGAACTGCGCAACGACGCGGGCATCGTCGGCGCGGCGATGGCGGCCGCCAAGCGGCCCACCGTGCCCGCCGCCCAGCCACCGGTCGGCGACTGACCGGCCGGCGCCCCGGCCGGTGCGTGTTCCGGCCGGGGCGCGGGCCTACCGGGCCCGGCGCCGCCGGCGCTGGGCCACGTAACGCGCGGTGACGATCGCGGCCGCCAGGGCGGTGCCGGCGAACAGCCAGCCCGCCCGCAGCGCCAGCCCGCCGGCCAGCGCCACCACCTCGCCGGTGACGCCCTGCCCGGGGCCCGGCTGCAGCAGCACCAGCGCCGCCGCGAAGGCGATCGGCCCGCAGATCGGCGCCGCCGGGAGGTCCGAGTACCGCACCCGCACGGCCAGCTGGAAGCACACCACCAGATAGCCGAGCCCGAACAGCACCCCGAGCCCGCCGAACAGCAGCCGGTCCACCCCGGCGAACGCCAGCGAACCCGCCGCCGCCGCGACCCCGGTGCCCACCGCCGTCAGCCGGGCCGGCCGCCCGCTCCCGCCGCGCCGCTGCCGGGCCGCCAGCAGCCGCTGCACCGCGCGCTTCAACACCTGCGGACCGGTCCGGGCGCCGGACGCCGACCGCAACCGCGACTCGGGGGGCCCGCTCTGCCCCGGAACGGCGGCCTCGCCGGCGCCGCGCCCGGGCGGTCGCCTTCTCGGCCCTGGCGGCTGGGTACGGATGCTCTGCTCCACCCGACCAACGTACGGTCTGATCATCGGCACCGTGTGTAATGGCCCCCGGCCAATTGTCCGTGTCCGGCCGGTGCGCGCCCCCGCCGTGCTCCCGGGTCCCCACCGCGCCGGGGACCCGCCCCCGCGCGCCCCGTAGACTGGGGGATCGGCCCGCACCGGGCCACCTCGACGCCCTCCAAGCCCCGGGACACCACTCTCCATGTCGCTCACGATCGGAATCGTCGGCCTGCCGAACGTCGGCAAGTCGACCCTGTTCAACGCCCTGACCAAGAACGACGTGCTGGCGGCCAACTACCCGTTCGCCACCATCGAGCCGAACGTCGGCGTCGTCGGCGTCCCCGACCCGCGGCTGAAGAAGCTCGCCGAGATCTTCGGCTCGCAGCGCGTCCTCCCGGCCACCGTCGACTTCGTCGACATCGCCGGCATCGTCCGCGGCGCCAGCGAGGGCGAGGGCCTGGGCAACAAGTTCCTCGCCAACATCCGCGAGGCCAACGCGATCTGCCAGGTGGTCCGGGCCTTCACCGACCCCGACGTGGTCCACGTCGACGGCAAGGTCTCGCCCAAGGACGACATCGAGACCATCCACACCGAGCTGATCCTCGCCGACCTGCAGACCATCGAGAAGGCGCTGCCCCGGCTCCAGAAGGAAGCCCGGCTCAAGAAGGACACCGCGCCGGTGCTCGCCGCCGCCGAGGCCGCCCAGGCCGTCCTGGAGACCGGCAAGACCCTCTTCGAGGCCGGCTTCGACACCACCGCCGTCCGCGACCTGCACCTGATGACCTCGAAGCCGTTCCTCTACGTCTTCAACGTCGACGAGGACGCCCTCTCCGACGAGGACTTCAAGGACGCCCAGCGCGCCCTGGTCGCCCCCGCCGAGGCCATCTTCCTCAACGCCAAGATCGAGTCCGAGCTGATCGAACTCGACGACGACGAGGCCCTCGAACTCCTCCAGTCCATGGGCCAGGACGAGCCCGGCCTCGCCACCCTCGCCCGGGTCGGCTTCGCCACCCTCGGCCTGCAGACCTACCTCACCGCCGGCCCCAAGGAAACCCGCGCCTGGACCATCAAGAAGGGCGCCACCGCCCCCGAGGCCGCCGGTGTCATCCACACCGACTTCCAGAAGGGCTTCATCAAGGCCGAGGTCACCTCCTTCGACGACCTCGTCGCCGCCGGCTCCCTCACCGAGGCCCGCGCCAAGGGCAAGGCCCGCATCGAGGGCAAGGACTACGTCATGCAGGACGGCGACGTCGTCGAGTTCCGCTTCAACGTGTAGTCATGTGCGCACTGCACGTTGACAGCCGTGTCAGACGCGCAGGCCGGAAGGGGTCGGACTCCGCTGAGTCCGACCCCTTCGTCGTCACCGTGCTGGATGGGTGCTGGACATCCTGACGCGAGGTCGGCGGCGATCAGGTCTCGTAAACCGTGGACCGGTGTCCCACGTGAACAACCCAGACCACCAGTTCTCCGTTGTCGATCGTGTAGACGACGCGGTAGTCGCCGACGCGCAAGCGGCGACGTTCGGGCTGGGACACGAGTGCGGTGGTGTTGAAACCGAGAGGGTCGGTCTCCAACTCGGTCAGCTTGGCCAGGATGCGCAGCGCCGTGCCGCGAGGGATCTTCCGAAGTTCGGCCTGCGCCTCGGGGCGGAAGACGGTTCGGTACTCACTCACTGCGCGCCAGCGTCTCCCTCATGATGTCCTCGATCGGGATTCCGGGCACCGGGTTGGCCATGCGCTCGTCGATGACGCGATTGATCTCGCGCTCTTCCCACTCCTGGTACTTGCGCAGTACCTCGATGGAGACGACGGCGGCCACTTCCTTGCCGCGGCGCGTGATCACGGTGGGTACGTCATCGCGGTCGGCGCGCTCCACGACCTCGGCGAGGTGTGCGCGCACGTCTCGAATGGACTCTATGGGCAGAGGCTGCGTCATGCGCTCAAAGGTACCGAGTGTCTCATGTGTACACAACGTCGCGAGCGGGCGGACTGCCCTCGCCGCGGACGCGCGTTTTCGTAGATCGCAGCCCTGTGTTGAACGTTCCGCTTCAACGTCTGACCCGCCGCACCCCGAAGGGGCCGCCCCCGCCGGGCCGGCCCCTTCGCCGCGTCCGGACGCGGAAAACCCCGGGACCGGGTGGGCCGACCCGGGTGATCATGGCGGGCATGGAGACCCGCTTCCTCGCCATCGGCGAACTCACCGCCACCCCGTCCGTCGCCGTCGTCATCGACGTGATGCGCGCCTTCACCACGGCCGCCTGGGCCTTCGGGCAGGGGGCCGAACGGATCGTGCTCGCCGAATCGCTCGACGCGGCGCTGGAGTTGAAGGGGCGCCACCCGCACTGGGTGACGCTCAAGGACGGGGCGCCCGCGCCCGGCTTCGACGCCGTCAACTCGCCCGGCCGGATCCGCGGCACCGACCTCGCGGGCCGCACCGTCGTGCAGAAGACCACCGCCGGAACGGTCGGCGCGCTCGCCGTCCGGGGCGCCGAACTGGTGCTCTGCGCGAGCTTCGCGGTGGCCGGGGCCACCGCCCGCGCCCTGCGCGGCCGCCCCGACGTGACCTTCGTGGTCACCGGCGAGGAGGGCCGCGCCGAGGAGGACCTCGCCTGCGCCCAGTACATCGCCCAGCGCGCCACCGGCACCGACCCCGACCCCGCCCCCTACCTCCGCCGTGCCGCTACTTCCACCGCGGCCGACGAACTGACCCTGGGCGTCCGGGAGGGCGTGCACGAGGACGACGTCCGGCTCTGCCTGGAACTCGACCGCTTCGACTTCGCGATGGCCGCCGCTGCGGAGGACGGCCTCATGGTGCTGCGCCCGCACGGGGAGTGAGTCGGTCGAGGTCGATCGTTACGGGGAACGGCGCGGGGAGGGAGAGCGCCCCGCGGAAGATGCCGACCGGCACGTAGCCGCGGGTGGGGATGTCGAGTTCGTAGACGTGCGCCACGGCGGCCCCGGCCTCGTCCTCGATCAGCCAATAGTGCGGGATGCCCGCCTCGGCGTACTTGCGGAGCTTCACCGTGCGATCGCGGTGGGCGGATTCGGGTGAGACGACCTCCACGACGAGCAGGACGTTCTCCGGATCGTGCCAGGTGCGGTCCGGATCGAACGGCACGGTGACGAGCAGGAGGTCGGGCTCGGGCCGGGTGCGAGAGTCCAGGCGGATGGTCATCTCGCGTTCGACCTCGGTCCCGGCGGGGGCCTGAGCGGCGAGTGCGTTGGTGAGCGCGGTGACGACACGGCTGTGCCACGACCGCTGCGGGGACATCATGAAGACGAGCGCTCCATCGATCAGTTCCGTGTGCCGCGGCGCCTCGGGCAGGCGGTCGAGATCCTCCGCGAACCAGCCTTCCGCGCGCGGCGGGCGCATCCAGTCGGGTAGTGAGGTCATGTCCTCAGAATAGCTGGTAGACACTGTCTACTCGTGGCTGGTAGACAGTGTCCATGGAGAACGGAGCGGAGCGCCCCCTGCGGGAGCGCCTGGTGGACGCCGGGGTCGAGTTGGTGCTGGCGGAGGGGTCGGGGGCGGTCGGGCTGCGGGAGATCGCGCGGCGGGCCGGGGTGTCGCACGGGGCGCCCCGGCGGTACTTCGCGACGCACCGGGAGCTGCTGTCGGCGGTGGCCCGGCGCGGGTTCGAGGAGCTGGCGGGGCGGTTCGCGGCGGTGCGGGAGCCCGATCCGCGGGCGCGGGTGGAAGGGCTGGCCCGGGTGTACCTGGCGTACGCCGCCGAGCGGCGCGGGATGTACGAGCTGATGTTCCGTCACGACCTGCTGAACGGCGACGGGGCGGAGCCGACCGGGCCCCGGTTGCGGGAGGCGACGGTGCCGCTGTTCGAGGAGCTGGCACGGCTGGTGGGGGAGTGCACGGGAGACGGCGGGCGGGCACCGGTGGCGACGGCCGCGCTGTGGGCGAACCTGCACGGGCTGGCGCAGTTGCGGGAGTGGGGGAGCACGGGGCTGATGCTGGGGGAGGGCCGCGAGGAGGAGCTGCTGGAGGCGGCGCTGAGGGCGCACCTCGGGGCTGCGGAGTGAGTCGCGGAGGGGGCCGCGGCGCGAGCCGCCTCGCGCTGCCGGTGAGTGCCGGGGCCGCCATGCTGGTGGCCCTGGACGGCACGGTGCTGCTGATGGCGCAGCCCGGCATGCAGCGCGAACTCGACTCCACCACTGGGCAGTTGCAGTGGACGAGCACCGGCTACCTGGTCGCCGTCGCGGCCCTGCTGGTGCTCGCCGGGCGGCTCGGTGACCGGTACGGCCACCGCCCGACGCTGCTGGCGGGCGTGCTGGGCTTCGGCGCGGCCTCGGCGGGCATCGCGCTCGCCCCGACCCTCGGCTGGGTGGTCGGCCTGCGGGTCGTCCAGGGCGTGTTCGGCGCGCTGCTGCAGCCCGGCACGCTCGCGCTGCTGCGGCTGTGCTGCCCGCCGGAGCGGCTCGGCCGGGCGATCGCGGTCCGAACGGGGGCGATCGCGGTCGCGGCGGGCGCGGGCCCGCTGCTCGGCGGGCTGCTGGTGGAGGCGTTCGGCTGGCGCGCGGTGTTCTGGATCAACGTTCCGGCGGCCGTCCTGATCGCCGCCATGACGCTCGCCCTGCGCCCCGGACACCCCGGGCGGCCGAGCGCGGACGGGCAGCGGCTCGACCTGGCGGGCGCGGCCCTGCTGGCGGCGGCCCTGGCGGTCCTGGTGCACGCGCTCTCCCGGGTGCCGGAGCGCGGCTGGGGCGGGACGTCGGCTGAACTGGCGGGCGCCACGGGGCTGTTCGCGGTGCTGGTGGCGCACGAGCGGCGGGCCGCGAACCCGGTGGTGCCGCGTCCGGTGGCGGCGTCCCGGCCGGTGGCGGCCTCGCTGGTGCTGCTGCTGACGGCCTCGGCGGGGCTGTTCGGCACCCTGTTCAGCACCACCTTCCGGCTCCAGGACGCCCTGCACGTGAGCCCGTCGGGGGCGGCGCTGCGGATGCTGCCGCTGACCGCGCTGATGGTGCTGGGCGCCCCGGCGGCCGAGCGGGCGCTGCGCGTCCAGGGGCCCCGGCGGACGGCGCTGGCGGGGGTGGCGCTGCTGGTCGCGGGCATCGTGGGGCTGGCCGGCCCGGGGGGCGGGGGCGGGTCGGTGCCCGCCACGGCGGTGGCGGCGGCGCTGCTGGGGACGGGTTTCGCGGCGGTGATGGTGACGGCGACCGGCACCGTGGTGGGCGACGCCCCGGCCGGGTACGCGGGTACGGTCGGCGGTCTGAAGCAGACCGCGATGAACACCGGCCCGACCCTGGGCATCGCGGCCGCCGCGGGAGCGGGAGCGGGAGCGGGCGCGCACGGCGCCCTGCCCGTGCTGGCCGCGCTCGCCGCCCTCGGCCTGCTGCCCGCCGCGGCACTGCCCGGCGCCGGGGCCGCCGCGCACCGCGAACCCGCCGTCGGCGGGGCGTGACACCCTGGGCGGACGACGGAACGACGGGGCGCCCGCGCGGGCGCCCGGCTGTCCCGCTGATCGCCCGCGTTCCACCGACCGACCGCCGACCGCCAGGGAGCACCCGCATGGACTTCGTCGAGTCCACCGTCGAGGCGGACGGCGAACGCCTGGCCTGCACCGTGGTCGAGCCGGCCGCCCCGGCGCCGGGCGCCCCGACAGCGCCGGCTGCTGCCCGACCGCTCACGGCGCTGCTGATGCACGGCGCGGGCAGCGGCGACCGGCACCGCTGCCTGCCGCTGGCAAGGGAGCTGGCGGCCGCCGGGTGCCGCGCGGTGGTGTTCGACTTCGCCGGGCACGGCGCGAGCAGCGGGGCCCTCGGGGAGCTCTCGCTGGCCCGCCGGGCCCGGCAGGCCCGGGCGGTGCTGGACCGGTGCGCCCCGACCGGGCCGCTGCTGCTGGTCGGCTTCTCGATGAGCGGCCAGACCGTCGCTGACCTGTTGCGGATGCCCGAACTCGCGGTCCGCACCGAGGCGGTGGCCCTCTGCGCACCCGCCGCCTACGCCCGTGAGGTCAGCGAACTCCCCTTCGCCAAGCTGGAGTTCACCAAAATTCTGCGCCAGGAGGGGAGTTGGCGCAGCAGTACGGCCTTCGAGGCGCTGGTGGCCTTCGGCGGCCGGGCGGTGCTGGTACTGCCGGAGGCGGACGGCGTGATCCCGGCCGGGGTGACGGAGGCGCTGGACGCCGCCCTGCGCACCCGTCCGGCGGCGGCGTACGCCAGGCTGACCCTGCCGGGCGCCGACCACCTGCTCGGCCGCTGGCTGGGCGAGCATCCGGAGGAGTGCGAGCGGGTGGCGGCGGCGCTGCTGGAGGGCGTCGGCCGAGAGCCGGGGGCAGCGTGAACTGACCTTCAGATCAAGGGAGTTCGACGATCAGGGCGCCGTCCTCGGCGCGGCTGACGAAGACGCCGGAGAGATCGTCCACATGGTGGTCGGGGTGGTGGACGGCGGCGCGCGGGCCGATGCCGAGCACCGGCATGCCGGCGGCCCGGGCGGCGGCGATGCCCGCCTCGGAGTCCTCCAGGACCAGGCACTCGGCGGGGGCGACGCCCAGTTGGGCGGCGGCCTTGAGGAAGCCCTCCGGGTCGGGCTTGCTGGCGCCGACCTGCTCGGCGGTGATCATCAGCGGCGGCAGCGGAACGCCGGCGGCGGCCATCCGGACCCGGGTGAGCCGGTCGTCGGCGGAGGTCACCAGGGCGTGCGGCAGTCCGGCCAGCGAGGCCACCAGCCTTGCCGCGCCCGGGACTTCGACCACACCGTCGGTGTCGGAGGACTCCTCGTCGAGCATCACCGCGTTCTCGGCGAGGTTCTGCTCCACCGGGCGGTCGGGCAGCAGCAGGCCCATGGTCAGGTGGCCCTGCCGCCCGTGCGCGACCCGCATCACCTCGTCGCCGTCCAGGCCGTTGCGCTCGGCCCAGCGGCGCCAGCAGCGCTCGACCACGGCGTCGGAGTTGACCAGGGTGCCGTCCATGTCGAGCAGGACGGCCCGGACCGGCGGGGTGAGGACGGGCATCGGGGCTCCTCGGGAGTCCTCGTACGGGTGTTTGTTCCACAAGCGTACAAAACCTCCGGCGCCGCAGCCGCCCAACCCACCGCAGCCGCCCGGCCCACCGGGTCGCCCGCCCCACCGGGTCGCCCGCCCCACCGGCCGAGCCGCGCGGCCTACGGCCCGGGCCGGAGCCGGTCCGGGTCCGGGTCCGGGGCCGGGGCCGCTCAGTCCACCAGGTGCGCGTTGACCGCCCGGGCCTCCGTGGCGAGCTCCGGCAGTTCCACCACCTCGACGCCCGCGGCCTCCAGCAGCGCGGTGCCCCGGCAGGTCTCGACGAACAGCGCGGGCTCCCGCCAGGCCACCACCACCCGCGGCACCCCGGCCGCGATGATCAGTTCGGCGCAGGGGTGCGGGCGGGAGGCGCGCTGCCCGCACGGCTCCAGGGTCGAGTAGACGGTGGCGGTGCGCAGCCGCGGATCACCGGCCGGCAGCTTGCCGAGCGCGGCCTCCTCGGCGTGGTTCACGGCGTCCACCTCGCGGCTGTACCCCTCGGCCAGCACCTCGCCGTCCGCACCGACGACCACCGCGCCGACCGAGAAGGCGGTCGTGGACGGCGGGCAGTGCCGGGACAGCTCGATCGCGCGGCGCAGCCACCGCAGATCGCGCTCGCGCTCACCGGTGCTCATCGGGGGACTCCTTCGGGGCGTACCGCAGCAGGACGACGTCCCCCACCGTACGTGCCTCCAGCAGCCGCATCCGCCGGGCCGGGCCGCCGGGGTACGCGGCGGGGGAGAGGAAGCGGGGTGCGTCGGCCTGGCCGACCAGTAGCGGGGCGACGGCCAGCTGCAGTTCGTCGGCCAGGCCCTCGGCCAGGAAGCGGGTGTGCACGCCGCCGCCGCCCTCGACCATCAGCCGGTCCACCCCGCGCGCGCCCAGGTCGTCCAGCACCGCGCCCAGCGGCACCTCCGCGCCCAGCGCGACCACCTCGGTGCCGGGGGCCCCGGCCAGCGCGGCGCGCAGCGCGGGGGCGGTGGCGTCGGTGGTGTAGACGACCTTGGCGCCGCCGGTGTGCCAGAACTTCAGCCCCGGGTCCAGTCGGCCGCTCGCGCTCAGGGCGACCTTCAGCGGGTACGCGGGGCGTCCGGCGGCCACCCGTCCGGCCCGCCGTTCGGCCGAGTTGACCAGCAGTCGCGGGTTGTCGGCACGCAGCGTCCCGCTGCCGACCAGGATCGCGTCGCTGTCGGCGCGCAGCGCGTCGACCCGGTCGAAGTCCTCGGCGTTGGAGAGCAGCAGCCGCTCGGGCGAGGCGTCGTCGAGGTGGCCGTCGAGCGACACCGCGGCGCTCAGCAGGACGTGGGGGCGGGGCACGGCGGGGCTCCAGCTTCGGCGGACGGCGGGGGTTCCCACCGTACGCCGGTCCCCACGTCAACGGCTGCGGCCGCCCGGGCGGCTCAGGACGGCCGGGGCGGCACCGGCAGCGGCAGGGCGGGCAGCCCGTTGATGCTGACGGCGACGTTCTCCTTGCCCTCGCAGTACTCGCTGAACCGGTCCTCGCCCTTGCGGTCGAAGAAGTCGGCGAGCAGCGTCCGGTCCTCCTTGTAGTCCATGAACGGGACGGCGAACCCGCAGGAGTCGCTGACCCGTTCGGCCCGGACCAGGATGATCGCGCGCAGCGCGGTGCCGTCCGCGGCCGGGTCGAAGTGGGCGAGCAGGCCGGCGAACCGCGGGTCGTCGCGGAACACCGGCTCGCCGTGCCCGTGCACCCGCAGCACGGTGGGCGGGCCCTCGAAGGCGCACCACATCAGGATGATCCGGCCGTTCTCCCGCAGGTGGGCGATGGTCTCGGCGTGCGAGCCGCCGAAGTCCAGGTAGGCGACGGTCAGTTCGTCGATCACGGCGAGGGTCCCGGCGCGGCCCTTGGGTGACAGGTTGAGGAATCCGTCGGCGGCCAGCGGGGCGGTGCCGACGAAGTAGACGGGCTGCTTCTCGATGAACGCGCGCAGCCTGGCGTCGATCCGCTCATAGGTCTTTCCCATGCGGACGATTCTGCTCCCGCCGGGTGCCGGTGGCGAGGTGATCGCGCATCGGTCTTGCGACGTGAGACAAGTTTGTCCGAACAGTGGAACGCCTTCCTATGCTGGAGGAGCCACGAGGAACCGCCTTCGAGGGAGAGGGAGTCCCGCCATGCCCGCCTACACCCACGGCCACCACAGCGCCGTCCTGCGCTCGCACCGCAGCCGCACCGCCGCCAACTCCGCCGCCTACCTGCTGTCCGAACTGCGCCCCGGCCAGCGGGTGTTGGATGTCGGCTGCGGCCCCGGCACGATCACCGCCGACCTGGCCGAACTGGTCGGGCCCGACGGCCGGGTGGTCGGCATCGAGCCGGTCGCCGGGGTGCTGGCCGAGGCGTCCGCGCTGGCCGCCGAACGCGGGCTGGCGAACCTGTCCTACGAGGTCGCCGACGTCTACCGACTGCCCTACGCCGACGCCTCGTTCGACGTGGTGCACGCCCACCAGGTGCTGCAGCACCTGCCCGACCCGGTCGCCGCGCTGCGCGAGATGCGCCGGGTCACCGCCCCCGGCGGGGTGATCGCGGTCCGCGACTCGGACTACGCCGCGATGACCTGGTACCCCGAACTGCCCGAGCTGGACGAGTGGTTGGGCCTGTACCGGCAGGTCGCCCGGGTCAACGGCGGCGAACCCGACGCGGGCCGCCGTCTGCTGGCCTGGGCCCGGGCGGCCGGTCTGGCCGACGCCACGGGTGCCAATCTGCTTCCCTCGTCCAGCAGTTGGACCTTCGCCACCGATTCCGAGCGCGGCTGGTGGTCGGAGAGCTGGGCCGAGCGCACCACCCGCACCAAGCTGGCCGAGACCGCCCGGGCCGAGGGCCTGGCCACCCCCGCCGACCTGGAGCGGATCGCCGCCGGCTGGGCTCGCTGGGGGGCCGACCCGGATGCCTGGTTCGCCGTGCTGCACGGCGAACTACTGGTTCGCGTAAGCTAGTTGGGCACGCCCCCGGATTAACGAGATGTTGACCGGACGCGTACCGCCCGGTAGCACGCACCGTCCAGCCTGGTGGTCGGACGGGCGGTCCGACCCGCCCCCCACCGGGTCGGACCGCTACCGTGTGGACATGGACCGCGAGCAGCGTCCCGCCGCCCACCGGGTGATGCGCCAGGACGACAACGGCAACCGATTCCTGCTCGCCCGCGGCCTCGACCGGGCCGAAGCCGAGTCGCTGGCCGCCGAGTTCGAGGCACGCGGGCACAAGCAGCTCTACTGGGTCGAGCCCGAGGACCCCGCCCCCTCCGCCGACCCCGCGCGCCCCGCCGGACCCGCCGAGCCCGCCTGATCCCCCGCCGCCCGCCCCCGCCCGCGTACCGTGGCCCCCGGCACGGCCGCCGCCGCCGTCCGGGCGGACGGCCCGACCCGGCGGCCCGGCGGCCCGGACCGACGGCACGGATGCGGAGGAGGCCCGGTGGGCGTCGAGATCGAGCGCAAGTTCCTCGTCCCGGACGGCGCGCCCGTCCCCGACGGGCCGGAGTCCGACGTCCGCCAGGGCTACCTGGTGACCGGCCCCGGCGGCGCCGAGGCCCGGATCAGGCGGCGGGACGGGGCGTGCACGCTGACCGTCAAGCGCGGCACCGGGCTGGTCCGCGGCGAGTGGGAGACCCCGTTGGACGCCGGGCAGTTCGCCGCCCTGTGGCCCGCCACCGAGCACGCCCGGATCGACAAGACCCGCCGCACCGTCCCGCTCGGCCCGCACGAGGCCGTGGTCGACACCTACCGCGGCCGGCTGGCCGGACTGCGCACCGTCGAGGTCGAGTTCGCCGACCCCGGCCGGGCCGCCGCGTTCGTCCCGCCGCCCTGGTTCGGCCCCGAGGTCACCGGCCGCCCCGAGTACGGGAACCGGGAGCTGGCGACCGCCGCCGGGCCGCCCCGCCCCTGACGTAGGGTCGGCCGCGAGGCACGACGAGCACGAGGACGGCGATGGCAGAGCTGATCGACACGGTGGCGTGGGTCCGGCTGGAGGGCGGCAGGATCCTGTGCGCCCGCCCCCGGGGCAAGGACGTGTTCTACATCCCCGGCGGCAAGCGCGAGGGCGCCGAGACCGACCTGCAGACCCTGGTCCGCGAGGTCGCCGAGGAACTCACCGTCGCCATCCGCCCCGACACCGTCACCCACGTCGGCACCTACCACGCCGAGGCGCACGCCCAGGCCCCCGGCACCACCGTCAGGATGGCCTGCTACGCCGCCGACTACACCGGCACCCTCGCCGCCAGCAGCGAGATCGAGGAGGTCGACTGGTTCTCCTACGCCGACCGCGACCGCGTCCCCCCGGTCGACCAGGTCCTCTTCGACGACCTGCACCGCGACGGCCTCCTGCCCTAGCCCGGAACGGCCCCGGCGGCCTCCCGCGATCCCCCGCGGGCTACCGCCCCGCGCCGTCCCCCGCACGCCGGAACGCCCGTTCTGTACGCCAATCGGACAGACGACCCGTATGCCGGGATAGCAGTGCGATTCCCTGGGTATGGCAGAGTTCGGCAGCATTCGTCACGATCCGTGAGCCCGCGGCGGCACGGCGTGGCGGCGGCCCGCGCCCCGGCGACCCGCCGGGGGCGTCCCAGTGGCGGCGGGAGGCCCCGTAGGTGGCGAAGCCGGGTGGCGGCGGGGGAGAGCGCGAGGCGTCCGGCCTGCCCGCGCGCGGTGCGCGGCGCCCGGGCGGTCCCGCCGGGGGTGCCGGCCGGGCGGCGG
>NZ_JBSGET010000148.1:0-21152 GCF_053603035.1 Kitasatospora sp. NPDC004272
GGCGCGGCGCGGGACGGGTGCCGAAGGCGGGTCGGCCGCCGCGCCGCCGCTCGGCGAGGTCCGCGACGTCCCGGGTGATCAGGGCGCGGGCGACGGGCAGGCCGGTGCCGGCCGAGGCGGCCAGGCGCTCGCGGACCTCGCGCGGGGTGCGCGGGCGCCAGCCGGGCCCGTCGCAGCAGCTGGACGCGAACCGGACGCCGGACTGCAGCAGCGCGGTGAGCGCCCGCCAGGCGGCGGTGTCGGAGCGGCGCGGGACGTGCAGGTCCTGCCCGGCGTCGATCAGCGGGCCGCGGCAGCGCGGGCAGGTCTCCGCCCGCCGCCCGTACCGCTTGTAGGACGCCCGGCAGGGCGGGCACACGTGGTGCCGGCTGCCCGTCCCTCCTCGGAAGCACATGCCCGCCATCCTGACGCACCGTCACCACCTGCGGCAACGCGTTTTCCGGCGGACCGCCCGGGGTGCGGGGTGGATCGGTGCCGGGCGGGCAGACTGGCGGCATGACCGCTTCTCGCACCCAGGGCCCTGGCCCCGTTCCGCCGCCGGACCACGACGAGGCGCACGGGGGTGCGCTGGGCGGGCGGTTGAACTGGCTGCGGGCGGCGGTGCTGGGGGCGAACGACGGCGTGGTGTCGACGGCCGGCCTGGTGGTGGGTGTGGCGGGGGCGAACGCCTCGTCGACCGAGTTGCTGACGGCGGGTCTGGCGGGACTACTGGCGGGTTCGCTGTCGATGGCGGCGGGCGAGTACGTGTCGGTGAGCACCCAGCGGGACGCGGAGCAGGCGGCGCTGGCGCTGGAGCGGCGGGAGCTGCGGTTGACGCCGGACGCGGAGCTGGCCGAGCTGGCGGGCCTGTACGAGGCGAAGGGGCTGGATCCGGAGCTGGCCCGGCAGGTGGCGGTGCAGCTGACCGCGCACGATGCGCTGGCGGCCCACGCGGAGACCGAACTGGGCATCGATCCGGACGAGTTGACGAATCCGTGGCACGCGGCGTGGGCGTCCTTCGCGGCGTTCACGGTGGGTGCGCTGCTGCCGCTGCTGGCGATCGTGCTGCCGCCGCAGTCGGTGCGGGTGTGGGTGACGGTGCTGGCGGTGCTGGCGGCGCTGGTGGTGACGGGCTGGGCGAGTGCCCGGCTGGGCGGGGCGGACCCGCGCCGGGCGGTGCTGCGCAACGTGCTGGGCGGCGGGGTCGCGATGGGCGTGACGTACGCGGTGGGGGTGCTGCTGGGGGCCTCGACGGGCTGAGCCGGACGCCCGCAGCCGCCGGGGGCCCGGGCCGGAACGCGTCCGGTGCGGGCCCCCGGCGGCTGCGGGTGGTGCGGGTGGTGCGGGTGGGCCGGTGGTGCGGGTGGGCCGGTGGTGCCGGGTCGGCTCAGTAGCGCAGGTCGGCGGCGATCCGGCCGGCGTCGGAGAGGGTGCCGTCGGGGACGAAACTGACGGTGGCTCCGGTGTCGAGGGCGCGTTCGATGACCTCGTCGACGACGTCCTCGCGGGCGCCGCTCTGGCCCTCCTCGGCGGGGACGAGGTGGTCGCCGTCGTCGCGGGCAGTGGTGCGGAAGTTCTCCTCGACCACCAGCAGGGCGATCCGGCCCTCGGCGGCGGTCTGCCAGACCTCGTCGATCCCGGCGGCGAAGGCCGTCCGGCCGCGGGCCTTGTCGAGGCGGGCGAGGGCGTCGGTGATCTCCTGGTCGGCGTGCGCGCGCAGGGCGGGTTCGACCACCTTGAGGGCGGCTTCGGCGGTGCCCTGGGCCAGGCCGCCGTGCGGGATCTGGGAGGTGGTGGCCTTGGTGATCGGGCCCGCGGCGTCCAGCAGGGCGAGCGCGGGGGCGTCGCCGACCACGTACAGCGGGCGGGGGTCGGCGGCGATCAGCTTGGCGATCCCGTTGTCGGCCTGCCGCAGGAAGGTCTTGGTCTCCTCGTCCCGGAAGGTGCTGGGGGTGTCGCCGATGCGTTCCTGGCGTTCGGGGTCGGGGTTGTCGTACACCCGGACCAGCGGGAAGCCGTGGGTCTTCGCCTCGGTGAGGCGCTCCTTGTCGCCGCCCCACAGGACCACCCGGTCGGCGGCGACCGCGAGCACCCAGTAGGGGCGTTCGGCGATCTGCGAGGCGACCAGGTTGCGGGTCAGGAAGGTGTCGGACAGGACCACCCGGGCGGGGGCGGTGCGGCCGAGCGACCAGACCTGGTGCTCGCCGGGCGCCACCAGGATCGCCAGGCCGTCCTCGGCGTGCACCAGGTCGACCTCGGCGAGCGCCTTGTCCAGCTGCTCCAGGACGTCGATCCGGTCGGCGCGGGAGACCTCGGGGTCGGCCTGGACCTTCTCCTTGGCCTCCGCCACCAGGTTGCGCAGGCGGACCGGGTCCTGCGCGTTGTCCGGCTCGCGGCGGTGCGTGGGCATCAGGATGGACACCGCGGGGTAGGGGCGGGGCCGGCGCAGTTCGGCGAGGGCTGCGGGGGTGAGGGCGGGGTGCATGGAGACCCTTTCCGAAGGCGTTCGGCCTTCTGTCTTCTGTGCGTGGACGCGCGAAGCCTGGCTACTGCTCCCGAATGTCCCAAATGTACCTATTTGACCTCCGGGGCGTCGAACCGCCCGGCCGGATGGCGGTCCCGCCCGCGGGCCCGCCCGCCCGCCCGCCCGGCGGCGGGCCCGGCGGCGGAGCGCGTGGTGGGCGGCGAGCACCGCCGCCGCGCCGAGGGCGTAGCCGAGCAGGTCGGACGGGTCGAAGGTGGTGCCCAGGACGAGCCGGCCGAGCCGGCTGTGCTCGCCGAGGTCGGCGGGCAGGCCGGTGACCTGGAACAGCTCCACCGCCCAGCTGGCGGCGAGCGCGGTGCCGGCGGCGGTCCACGGGCCGAGCCGGGGCGCGGCGGCCATCAGCACGGTGTGCAGCAGCGCGGTGTACAGCGCCCCGCCGAGCAGGGCGGCCGCGCCGTCCGGGACCAGGGCGGGCAGGGCCAGACCGAGCAGCAGCACCGCGCCCGCGGCCGCCAGCCACCCGGCCCGGGCCCGCCGCTCCCCCGGGGTCCGGGCCGAACGCCGCCGGACCCGCAGCGGGCGCCGCGGGCCGCCCCGGCCGGCGCCCGGCGCGTCGGGTCGATGCCGCGTCACCTCCCGCTCCGGGGAGGCCCGGTGGCCGTCCGGGCGGGGGCGCTGGCGGCGCGGCGGGCGCCGGTCGGTGGTGCGCATCCGCACAGCCCATCACACGGGGCGCGCACGGGTGCCGCCGGGGCCGGTCCTACCGTGGTGGCATGCGGACCATCGAGTTGACCTGCGATCCGGCGTTCGACCGGGCGGTGCGGACGGTGTGGCGACAGTTGGCCGACGGCGGGGTGGACTCGCTCGCGGACAACCCGCACCCTGGGCACCGCCCGCACCTGACCCTGGCGGTGTGCGGCGCGATCGCCCCGGACCGGCTCGCGGCGGTGGGTGAACTGCTGTCCGGGGCGCTGCCGTTGGAGGTGCGGCTGTCGGGCCTGCTGTCGTTCGGGGCGCGCAGCCGCCGCCGGGTGCTGGCCTGGGGCGTGGTGCCGGGCCCGGCGCTGATCGACCTGCACCGGGAGGTGTGGCGGCTGCTGGCGGACGACCCGGAGCCCAACCCGCTCTACCTGCCGGGCCGTTGGATGCCGCACCTGGGCCTGACCCGCCGGGTGGAGCCGGACGGGCTGGCACTGGCGCACCGGCTGCTGGGCCGCCACCCGGACCTGGAGGGGGTGTTCGACGCGGCGCGCTCCTTCGACGGCGAGAGCCAGTTGACCGATCCGCTCGGTACCTGACGGCTCGTCAACTCGCATTTATCGAACGTCCATCGCCGTGGGCGAGACTCGGGGACGCCGCACCTGCCGCACCGAGCCGCGAAGGACTCCCCTTGCCCCAGAAGCTCTCCGACCAGCAGAAGCTGGTCGTCCAGGACATGGACGCCAAGATCACCGCCCTGGTCGGCCGACTCACCACGGCCGACCTGCGGGCACTGCTCGTCGGGGCCGCCCCCGGCGGGCCGGAGGAGGCCGACTTCGGCCGCCGGTTCCGGGCCCTGTCCGGGGGGCTGGCGGCGCTGGGCGACCTGGTCCAGACGGAGGCCGGACTGTCGCCCTCGGTCGGGGCCAACACGTCCATCACCGCGGGGGCGAACCCGCAGCTGCTCCGGCTGGAGCTGCGCCCGGAGCTGGTGGAGTCCGTCACGTCCTCGCACCTGAACACCCTGACGGTGCTCCACGAGCTCTCCCACACGCTGCGGGAGGGCGGGGCCTTCCCGGTCAAGGACTACGCGTACCGGTCGGAGTGGGCCTGGGGGTACCTGACGCCCGCGTTGACCGCGGTCAACGCGGACAGCTACGCCGAACTGGCGGCCCGGCTGGCCGAGGGCGCGCTCGGGCGGCGGGGGCGCTACGGCAAGCTCGGCCCGCTGCCGGCCCAGCGCGAGCACCTGCGGAGCGTGGCGGGGCGGACCGTCCTCGGGGCGGCGCTGGCCTGGGTCGACCTGGTGCTGAACCGCGCGTGGATCCGCAGCTCCGGCGCGCTCGCGCACGCCGAGGTCGATGTCCCGGACTCCGAACTGGCGGCCCGGCAGAGGGCCTGGTCCGCGGACCCGGACCAGGCCGCCCTGGTCGCCTTCGAGCAGAAGCTGGTGAGCGAGGACCTGATCGACGCCAGGTACTCGGCGTTCGGGTCCCACGGGCTGAGTTGGCGGGGGAAGGGGGCGGTGCGCGGGATCTCGGAGTGCCTGGAGCGGGCGAAGAACCTGCTGTCCCGGCTGGAGGTGGTGCCGGTGACCGCCGACGGCGGGCACGTCTCCTGCGACGCCTCGTCCGGGGCGCTGCTGGTGTGGCGCGGCGTGTTCGGGGAGGACGTGCAGCGGCTCGGCGGGCGGATCCTGGAGGCGGTGCTGGCGGCCGTCGCTCCGGTCGGCTTCTTCCCGCCGGCCTACGCGTCGCGGCTGCGCGACATCGTCGACTGGCTGGTGGAGAACGACCGCCCGCAGGAACGGCTGGCCCTGCAACCGCTCCTGCGGGCCCTCACCGCGCTGCCCGTCCCGGCCACCACCGCGCAGGACTGGGACGCCCTGGCCCAGGCCCTCCCCCGGGCGATCCTGGCCGACGTCGCCACCCGCTGGCAGCTGGTGGCGACCCACGCCGCCGACACCGCGGCCCTGGCGCCGGAGAAGCGGAAGGCGCTGCAGCACCTGGACACCCTGCTGCGCCGCGACGTCGGCCAGGCGACCGCCGTCTCCCGCCGGCTGTCCACCACCAAGGCCGAGGTGGACGCCCTGCTCGCGGCGGTGGACGCGGTCGCCGCGCAGGTGGTGCCGCACTTCAAGGACGAAGCGGCCCGCTACTCGGACCTGCGCCTGGAACTGAGCGTGCTGCGCCGGTAGCGGCGGGCGCCGGGAGGGCGGCCTCCGGGAGGGTGGCCTCCGGGAGGGTGGTGAAGAACTTCCGGACGTCCCCGGCGAGCAGGGCGGGCACCTCCATCGCGGCGAAGTGCCCGCCCCGGTCGAACTCCGACCAGTGCGCGACCCGGTAGCGGCGTTCGACCAGCGGGCGGACGGCCAGGGTGATGTCGTGCGCGAAGACCGCGACGCCGAGCGGGGCGGGGCAGGGGGTGGCGCCGCGCGGGGTCTCCCGGGTGAGGCGGGCGGCGGAGGCGGCGGTGGCGGTCAGCCAGTACAGGGCGACGTCGGTGAGCAGGCGGTCGTCGTCGACGGGGGTGGCCGGGTCGGTCCAGTGCGCGAAGCGTTCGGCGATCCAGGCGAGTTGGCCGACCGGGGAGTCGGTGAGCGCGTACCCGAGCGTCTGCGGGGCGGTGGCCTGGAGGGCCTGGTAGGGCGGCCGGTTCGCCTGGAGGGCGCGGACCGTGTCGAGCCGGGCCTCGTCGGCGGCGGACAGTTCGCCGGCCGCCGGGTCGGGCGGCAGCGGCAGGTAGGTGACGTGGACGCCGACCACCCGGTCGGGGGCGTGCGCGGCGAGCGCGGTGGAGATGCCCGCGCCGAAGTCGCCGCCGTGGGCGCCGTAGCGCCGGTAGCCGAGGCGGTCCATCAGTTCGGCCCAGGCGCGGGCGACCCGGGCGACGTCCCAGCCGCGTTCGCGGGTGGGGCCGGAGAAGCCGAAACCGGGGATGGACGGGACGACCAGGTGGAAGTCGCGGCGCAGCGGTTCGAGGACGTCCAGGAACTCCAGGAAGGAGCCGGGCCAGCCGTGGGTGAGGACCAGCGGGAGGGCGTCGGGGTTCTCGGCGCGCAGGTGCAGGAAGTGGATCCGCTGGCCGTCGATCTCGGTGGTGAAGTGCGGGAGTTCGTTGAGCCGGGCTTCGTGGGCGCGCCAGTCGTGGCGGGTGCGCCAGTGCTCGGCGAGTTCCCGGAGGCGGGCCAGCGGGAAGCCGTAGTCCCAGCCGGCGCCGTCGATCTCGTCGGGCCAGCGGGTGCGGGCGAGGCGGTCGGCGAGGTCGTCGAGGTCGGCTTGCGGGACGTGGATGCGGTAGGGCTCGATCACGGTGTCACCTCGGTGCGGTGGGCGGCGCTTTCGTTAGCGCCATAAACGTTCGTCGCACTAACGAAGGTAGACTGTTAGTGGCACTAACGCAACAGTGGAGGACCCCGCATGAGCCCCGCCCCCGACGACGCCACGCCCGAGCGGCTGCGCGCCGTCCCCAGCCGCCTGCTGGCCGGGGCCGCCGCCGCGGCCGATCGGCTGGTGAACGACCGGCTGGCCGCCGAGGACGCCCGCAAGTGGCACTTCGCGGTCCTGGTCGCGCTCGCCGAGACCGGCCCCGCCAGCCAGTCCGAGCTGAGCCGCCGCACCGGCGTCTACCGCAGCGACATGGTCGCCGTCCTGAACGAGCTCGCCGACGCCGGTTTCCTGGTCCGCGACCCCGACCCGGTCGACCGGCGGCGCAACGTCGTCTCCCTCACCCCCGCCGGGCGGGCCCGGCTGCAGCGGCTGGACGCCCTGGTCACCGCCGCCCAGCAGGAGCTGCTCGACCCGCTCTCCCCCGCCGAGCGGACCGAGTTCGTCCGCCTGCTCGCCCTGTTGAACGCCCGGCACCGCCCCTCGCCCGAGGGCTGACCCGCCCGCGGAACGCCGCCGGGGCCCCACGGCGGGGGCCCCGGCGGGTGGTCGGGCCGGTGTCACCAGTCCGAGTTGCTCGCCCCCAGGCAGAGCCGGACCTGGTCGAAGCCGTTGCCGTCGGCGTCGTCGGTGTACGCCAGGGTGAGCGTGCCGAACGGGGAGGAGGCCACCGCGAGTTGCTCCTGCCGGCCGGTGGTGGTCTGGCTGACCGACTGGGCCGGGAGCCGGCCGGTGGAGCTGCCGTCGGGGTTCAGGCCCCGGGCCCACACCGCCGGGTCGGTGCCCGCGACGCTCCAGCCGACCACAGCCTTGCGCTGGTCGTCGATGCCGATGCCCGGGCTGCCCGCGCCGGTGCCGGCGGAGACCTCGGTCTCGGCCGCGCCCGGGGTGCCGGCCGCGGTGAACGAGCGGGCCCATACGCCGCGGGTGCCGGTGTGGTCGGACTCCCAGGCCACCGCGAAGTCGCCGTTGAAGTCGGCGGCAACCGCCGGGTGCTGCTGCTGCCCGGCGCTGACGCTGTTGGCGCTGCGCCGGGTGAGGGTGACGGCCCCGTTCGCCTTGGCCAGCCCCACCAGGCCGATCTGGTAGTAGCCGTTGCCGTCGGTGTCCTCGTCCCAGACCACGACGGCGTCGCCGGAGGCGGAGGTCGCCACGTCGGGGTCGTGGTGCGCGCCGCCGGTGGCGTTGACCGTCACCTCGTACGCCTTGGTGGCCGTCCCGGTGTACCCGGCGGCCTTCACGGTGGCCGCCGCGCCGGTCTGGACGTCCTCCCAGACCACGGTGAACGCGACGGCGGTGGCGCTGCCGGGCGCGCCGTCCGGGTCGACCGCGACGTGCGGGTGGATCTGCTGGCCGTCGGCGTCCGCGTTGGCCCGGCCGGAGCCGAGCAGCGCGCCGGTCGGGGAGAGCACCCGGTAGACGACGTTGTAGTAGCCGTTGCCGTCCGGGTCCTCCGCCCAGACCACGACGGCGTTGCCCCGGTCGTCGAGGCCCACGTCGGGCTGCAGGTGGCGCCAGGCGGTGCCCGCCGTGCCGCCCGCCGAGAGCTTCTGCTCGTAGGCGGAGGTGCCGTTGCGGAACATCCGCACCCACACGTCGGTGTGCGCGTCGTCGGCCGGGTCGGTGGCGTCGCGGTCGTCCTCCCAGACCACCGCGGTGTCGCCGATCCGGTCGGCGGCGACCGCGGAGGTGTCCTGGTCCCCGGTGGCGGCGCTGTTGGCGGTCGTCCAGGAGGTGGGGCCGGCCGCCGAGGCCGGGCCGACCAGGGCCAGTACGGCGGTGCAGGCGGCGGCGAACGCGCCGAGCACGGAGAGCTTACGCATCGGCCAACCCCGGCTGTCCGTCGTGGATGTGGAAGGTGCGGGCGGTGGTGGCCGCCGCGCCGTGCTCGGTCACCGTCGCCACCGAGCGGAAGTCGGCGGTGATCTGCGCGGGCGTGATCCGGGTGCGGACGTAGCCGCGCCGGTCGGAGTAGAACCGCAGGTGCGGGTTGAGCGCGCCGTTGGGGACCGCCGTGGTGGCGCTGCCGTTGCCGCCGCTGGTGATCGAGGTGCAGACCAGTTCGGAGCCGATGGTGGCCGAGGACGGGTTCGCGTAGTCGGCCTTCAGGTCGTTGCCCCAGGAGGCGTGCACGTCGCCGGTGAGCACCACCGGGTTGCGCACCGCCCGGTCGGTGATGCCCTGCTGGATCCGGGCCCGGCTGGCCCGGTAGCCGTCCCAGGCGTCCATGTTCATCGCGCCCGCCGCGTTCACGTTGCGGGCGAAGAACACCTGCTGCCCGATCAGGTCCCAGGTGCTCAGGTGCTGGCCGAGGCCGTCCAGCAGCCACGCCTCCTGGGCGGCGCCGGTGATCGAACGGCTCGCCAGGTCGGCGTCGGCGCAGACCTTCGACCCGTCGCCGCACGCCTGGTCGTCGCGGAACTGGCGGGTGTCGAGCATGTGGAAGGTCGCCAGGGTGCCCCAGCGGACCCGGCGGTAGAGCTGGATGCTGTTGCCGACGGGGGTGGCGGCGGCGCGCAGCGGCATGTTCTCGAAGTACGCCTGGTAGGCGGCGGTGCGCCGGGCCGTCCACTGGGCGGCCGTCAGGGCGGGGCTGCTGTCGGCGCGGACCATGTTCGCGTAGTTGTTCTCCACCTCGTGGTCGTCCGGGACCACCAGCCAGGGCGCGATCGCGTGCGCGGCCTGCAGGTCCGGGTCGGTGCGGTAGAGCGCGTAGCGGCGGCGGTAGTCGGCCAGCGAGACGATCTCGCTGCCGAGGTGCTGGCGCACGCCGTTGGTGGTGGCGCCGCCCTCGTAGATGTAGTCGCCCAGGTGCAGGATCAGGTCGGGGCGGTCGTCGGCCATCCGGCGGTACGCCGTGTAGTAGCCGCTCTCGTAGTGGGCGCAGGAGGCGAAGGCCATCGTGAAGTCGCGCCCGACCGAGGTGGGCGCCGGGGCGGTGCGGGTGCGGCCGACCGGGGAGACGAACCCCTGGGCCCGGAACCGGTAGTAGTACTCGGCGTCCGGGGAGAGCCCGCCGGCCAGCACGTGCACCGAGTGGGCCTGGGCGTAGCGGGCGGTGACCGTGCCGGAGCCGACCAGGGTGGCGAAGCTCTCGCTGGTGGACACCTGCCAGTCGACCGCGACGTCGGCGTCGGGCATGCCGCCCTGGCCGTCCGCGTTGGTCGGGGCGGGGGCCAGGCGGGTCCAGAGCACCACGCTGCTGTCGTCCGGTTCACCGGAGGCGACGCCGAGCGTGAACGGGAAGGGGGTGGCGGCGGCCGAGGAGCTGGCCGTGGCACCGAGTTGGAGGGCGGCGGCACCCGCGGTGGTGAGCCCGCCGAGGAGGAAGATGCGGCGACTGAGGTTGCTCATGACCGTCCATGGTCACGGACCCGGGTGAACTCCCGACCCTGCTGCGGGGTCCGTCAAGTGACAGGGCAGCGGCGCGAGTTGGCCGGACGGGCCGGGGCGCCCCGGGCCGGGACGGGCCGGGACGGGCCGGGGGTCCGTGGCCGGTCGGCCGCGATTCAGCGGCGGGTCGACCGCGGGGCGACGGCGGGCGACGGCGGGTCAGCGGCGGCGGGTGCCCCGGGCGGTGGCGGGGACGGTGAGGCGGTGCGGGCGGTCGGCGGCCAGGAGGTCGTCGAGCTGGCCGGTGACGGTGGCGCGCAGGTCGTCCGCGTCGGTGAACTCGTGGTCCTCGAACAGGGAGTGGCCGGTCCACATCAGGTTGGCGCAGACCCGGGCCGGGACCTGGCCGGTCTGGGCGCCGAGGCCGACCAGGGCGACCGAGGCGATGCTGCCGGGGGTGGCGGCGTTCTGCCGGTGCACGGCCTGGAAGGCGGCGGCGCAGGCGAGGGCGACGTTCAGGGTCTGGCTGACGTCCTGGGTGGAGGTGCGCATGGTGGGGGTGGAGATCAGGAAGCGGGGCACGGCCGCTCCGGAGGGCACGCAGACGGCGCTGCCGACCTTCAGTTCGCCGCCGTGGCCGTCCCGGATGGCGCGCTGGACGCGCAGTTGGATGCCGGCGCCGAGGTGCCGCTTGACCACCGCGTCGAGGCCGCCGTTCATCAGGCCGCGGGAGTTGGTGGGGGTGACCCAGGCGTCGGCGTCCACGTCGAGGATCGAGCCGGTGCGGATCTCCACGCCCGGGGTGCCGGCGAACGCGGTGCGCCAGGCGGCCACCACGTCGGTGTTGAGGTCGGTCAGCACCACGCGCAGCGGCTTCGGGGCGTGCTTGACGGTCATGCGGGCGAACTCCGTTCGGTCGGGGGCTCGTTGTCGGTTCCGACGCTATCGGTGGGCACCGACAGGGCCGGGCCGGCGGTCTGTCGGCGGCGTGGCCTAGCGTGATCTTCGATCGCACCGCCTCCCCTCCCCTCTCCCGGTTGGAGTCCGCCATGTCCGAGCCCACCCCGTCCGCCGCCGACCCGAACGACCCGCTGGCGCTCGCCGAGCTGTTCGCGGGCGGCGGCGAGGAGTGGTTCCCGGTGCTGAAGCGGTCGATCGAGCTGCACCGGGACGCGGCCTCGTTCATCGGGCCGAACCGCCCTCAGGACGTGGTGCCGGTAAGGGAGTTGACCTTCCAGGCACTGAAGCCGAACCCGCCGGGCAAGTGGAAGGTGGTGGTGTTCGGGCAGAACCCGTACCCGCGGCCGGAGAGCGCGACCGGCATCGCGATGTTCGACAACACCTTCCAGAACTGGGCGGACAGCCAGTTCGGCCGGGTGGTGAGCATCCGCTGCATCATCAAGGCGGCGGCGATGTGGAAGTACGGCGTCCCGAAGAAGACGCCGATCGCCGACCTGCGGGCGCTGCTGGCGCAGCACGGCACCGTGCAGCCGCCGGAGTGGTTCCAGGCGATGCTGACCCAGGGCGTGCTGCTGCTGAACGCGGCGCTGACGGCGAGCAGTGACGGTTCGACCTCCCCCGCGGCGCACACCAAGTTCTGGAAGCCGGTGGCGACGACGATCGTGGAGGAGATCCTGCGGGCCAAGCAGGAGGGCCCGGAGGAGGACCGCGGGGTGGTGTTCGCCTGGTGGGGGACGCACGCGCGGGCGCTGAAGCAGTCGGTGGAGTGGATCGCCCGGCGCTACCCGGACGTGCAGGTGCGGCACATCGACCACCCGAACCCGGCGGCGCAGGGTGACGTCTTCTGCGACGGCGAGCACTTCGCGCGGGTGAACGCGGCCCTGGAGGGCCTGGGCGCGGACCCGGTGGACTGGCTGCCCAGCGCGGGCTGGCAGGCCGCGGCGGCGGCCGAGGGCCGCACCGACGAGGAGACGGCCTCCCGGATGGGGGCGTTCATCGCCTCCACCATGGAGCAGCACCAACTGTACCTGGAGCGGCTCGCCTCGGTGAAGGACGAGGGCCTCGAACTGCCGCCCGTCACGGGCCTGTTCGACCTGGAGCGGCTGGGCTTCCGGGAGGCGGTGGAGCCGGTCGCGGCGCTGCTGCGCGGCCTGGAGCGGCACGTGGGTTCGGCGCACGAGTTCGGCAAGCGGCACGCGGACGCTGCGGCGGGCTCCGGGGCGGGCGGGCTGGACGCGGAGGCGGTCGCGGCGCTGCACCTGTACACCTGCGAGTCGGCGTTCTACCGCGAGCTGAACGCGGCCCTGCGCCACCCGGACCGGGCCCGGCTGACCCCGTACCTGCCGTACCTGCGGCTGCTGTTCGACGCGGTGGGCCGGCTGCCGGTCCGCCCGGAGCCGCTGTGGCGCGGCGTCGCGCTGGACCTGCGGGCGCAGTACCCGCTGGGGCGGACGGTGACCTGGTGGGGCGTCTCCTCGTGCACCTCGCGCCCGGCGGTGGCCCGCTCGTTCCTGGGCAGCCGCGGCAAGCGCACCCTGTTCGAGGTGCGCCCGGCCCGGGCGGTGGGGATCCGGCAGTTCTCGGCGTTCACCGAGGAGGAGGAGTACATCCTGCTGCCGGGAACCCAGTTGACGGTGACGGACGTGGTCGCGGAGCGCGGCGGGCTGTGCACGGTGACGCTCACCGAGTCGGCGGACGGGCCGCTGGTGTCCTGACGTCGGGACACCGGGTCTTCGGGCCTCCGGGGCACCGGAGCACCGGAGCACCAGGGTGCGGGGCGGCCACCGGTGGATTCCGAAGTCCGTTCGGAGCGCTGGGAGTTCGACAGGGGCGTCCGGAGTCCGGCGGGAGCTCCCGGCGACCGGCCGGGGCCGGGAGGTGCGCCCCCCGGCCCGGCGTGCGCCCCTTGTCGCAGCAGGTGGAGGGCGGGGGGATCTTCCCTGACGGGGGTTGGTTTGGTTGACTTCCCGTCATGACCTCCCGTGTGTTCGAGTCCGTGCCGCCCGATCCGATCGCCTACCTGGACCGGCTGGCCGTCTCCGAACTCGGCCGGGAGTACAAGTCGGTGATGCTGGCGGCGCTGGCGGTCGGACGCGGGCAGACCCTGGTCGACCTGGGCTGCGGTCCTGGCGCCGACCTGTCGGCGCTGGCCGAGGCGGTCGGCCCGACCGGCACCGTGCTGGGCGTGGACCACGACCGGGAGGCGGTGGACACCGCCGCCGAGCGGACCGGGCACCTGCTGCAGGTCGACGTCCGGCTGGGCGACCTGCACGAACTGCCGCTGGCGGACGGGAGTTGCGACCGGGCCCGGACGGACCGGGTGCTGCAGCACGTGGCCGATCCGGCGCTGGCGCTGCGCGAGGCCCGCCGGGTGCTGCGGCCGGGCGGGCTGCTGGTGCTGGGCGAGCCGGACTGGGGGACGCTGACCGTCGACCACCCCGATGCCGCACTGACCGCCGCGTACACCCGGTACGTCACCGACCAGGCGGTGCGCAACGCCCGGATCGGCAGCCAACTCCCGCGGCTGGCCGCCGAGTCCGGGCTGGACGTGGTGGAGGTGCGGCCGCTCAACCCGGTGTTCCGCGAGGTGTCGGCCGCCGACCGGGTGCTGGGCCTGCAGCGGGTCACCCGACGGGCGGTGGCGGCGGGCTACTTCACGGACGAGGACGCGGACCGCTGGCTGACCCACCTGGCTACCGGGCACTTCCTGGCCACCGTCACTTTCCACGTGGTCACGGCCCGGGCCTGAGCGCCCCGTCCGTCGGCTCCGGGGAGAAGGCGAGGGCGAGCAGGTCGGTGAAGACGCCGATCGGGTCGTCCCAGCCGCTCGCCGGATCGGTCCAGTCGCCGTTGGTGTTGACGGTGAGCCGGCGGCCGCCGTCGGCGCTGGCGAAGGCGTACGTCCAGGAGCCGAAGGTGGCGCCGCCCATCCCCCAGAGGGTCCCGGCGCCGCCGGGCGGGGTGAGGGCGCAGATGCCGAGGCCGTAGGCGGCGCCGGGGAGCCAGTCGCGGGTGGGGACGGTGGTGAGCAGTTGCTCCTGCTGGGCGGGCGGCAGTAGGCGTCCGGTCAGCAGGGCGGCGAGGAAGCGGTTCAAGTCGGCGGCGGTGGAGACCAGGTCGCCGGAGGCCCAGAACGGCGCGGGGTCGAGTTCGGTGGCGTCCAGCACGGGCGCGCCGGGGTCGGTGCGGAAGAGCCTGGTGTAGTGGCGGGCGTGCGGGGCGGGCAGGCCGTGCTCGTCGGCGGCGGGCAGGCGGGTGCCGGTCAGGCCGAGCGGACGGCTGATCCGCCGGTCGATCTCGGCGGCCAGGGTGCGGCCGGTGACCCGCTCGACCAGCAGCCCGGCCAGGACGTAGTTGGTGTTGGAGTAAGCCCAACCGGTGCCCGGGGCGAACGCGAACGGGCGTTCGGCGGCGACCCGCAGCAGCGTCCCGGGCGGGTGGGTGGCGTACCGCTCCAGGGCAGCCGGGTCGTCGGTGTGGCTGGGGACGCCGCTGGTGTGGTCGAGCAGCATCCGGACGGTCGCCCCGGCGGCCAGTTCGGCTTCGGGGAGCGGCAGTTGGTCGGTCAGCTGGTCGTCCAGGCCGATCCGCCCCTCGGCGGCGAGCTGGAGGACGACGGTGGCGGTGAAGGTCTTGGTGATGCTGCCGACCCGGAACCTGTCCTGCGGGGTGCGCCCCCGTCCGGTCGCGGTGTCGGCCGCCCCGGCGGTGGCGCGCCAGCACTCGGGACCGTCGTGGAGTTCGACCAGGATGCCGGGGATCCCGCCCTCGGTGACAGCCCGTTCGAGCAGCCGTCGGACCTCCGTCCGATCGGCACCCCAGGCACCGGTGTCCTGTCGTGGCACGGCGGTTGGCCCCTTCTCTGTTCTCGGCCGGCCCGTCGGCGGCCGGTCGGCCCGGTCGTCGGTCGCTTCGATCATCGGCAGGCTCGGCGGTTGGCCGGCTCGGCGGTTGGCCGGCTCGGCGGTTGGCCGGCTCGGTCATCAGCCGACTCGGCAGTCGACCGGCTCTACGGTTGGCCGGCTCTCCAGGTGGCCGGCCGGGTAGTCGGCCGGCTCGACTCACGGCAGGTCCGGTGGTCGGCAGGACCGGTCATCGGTCGGGTGAGCCGTCGGTGTCCCGGCGGTCGATCGCGGCCTGCGCCCGGTGGGCGAGCCCGGCGCGGTCGATGCCGGACAGGGCCAGCGCCCTGGGCACGGTGCCGACCTCGGCGCGCAGGATGCCGAGCAGCAGGTGGGCGGAGGTGAGGTCCTTCTTGCGGGCGGTGGTGAAGCCGCGTTCCATGGCGAGCTTGCTGGAGGCCCCCAGCCGGGGCCGCTCGCCGCTCGGCGTGGGGGCGGGCAGGCCGTGGGCGTCCGGGCTGACGCCGACCGTCCGCAGGCTGTGCCCGAACTCCCGGTCCAGCGCGGCCCGCACGGTGTCCCGGTCGAGCCCGGCGGCGGCCAGCAGCCGGGCGGCGGCGTCGGGCTGCCGGTCGGGCTGCTGCCGGTCGGGGGCGGCGGCCAGGGCGAGCAGCAGGTGGTGCGCGTCGGTACTGGCCGACCCGTCCAGCCGGGCCTCGTCGCCGGCCCGGAGCAGGACCGCGTGCAGGTAGTGGTCGAACGCGCTCATTCGCCGCGCCTCCTCAGGGTGACGCCCCCGGCGATCAGCCGCTTGGCGTGCTTCTTGTGGACGGCCTGCCGGGTGACGCCGAGCGCCTCGGAGACCTGCGGCCAGCTCCAGCCCGCCCGCATGGCCTGTTCGACGGCGGCGTCCTCCAGCCGGTCGGCGAGCCGTCGCAGGGCGGCGACGGCGGCCAGGGCGTCGGCCGGGTCGGCGGGGAGGGGGGTGTCATCCAGCGGCATGGCAGCAACATAGGTTGACTGTCCCGCCATAGTCAACCCCGGTTGCTCCCACGCCTGCCGCCGACCCCGCCGTCACTCCCCCGGCCGGGCCCGCCGCTCGTGCCGGGCACGAGCCAACCGGTGCGCGGTGCACAGGAGTTCGCGGACGGCACCGGCGGTGCGCCCGGCCGGGTTCACCACGGCCAGCCATCCGGCGGCGGCGTAGCCGGGGTGGGCGATCACGGTGTCGTCGAGGTGGCCGGTGTTCTCGGTGCCGTCGATGCCGGGGGCCGGGGCCGGTCCGGTCCGGCGGGCGAGTTCTTCCTTCCCGGCGGCGATGTTGACCCGGTAGGCGCCGGGCCGGTCCAGGCGGGAGGCCGTGTCGCCGGGGTAGTCCTTGGTGACGACCGTCGCGAACGGCTGGCCGGCCCTCGGGAGGGCGCCGTCGGGCGCGTAGTAGAAGAAGGCATCGCCCCAGCTGATCTCCGGGGTGCCGTCGCCGGGGGCGGGGCGCAGGGTCAGGACGCCGTCGAGGCCGGCCGTGAAGTCGATGATCTCGTCCATGGTCATGTGCTCTAGCGTGGCATTCACGTGCTTGTGGAGACTTCGGCGGTCGAAAGGCGGGAATCCGGGTGCAAAGCCTCAACTCGGGGGTGCTGCGGACGGTGGACGTGGCGCGGCGCGCCGGGTGCTCGGTGCAGTTGGTCCGCAACCTGGAGCGGGACGGGGTGCTGCCGCCCGCCGACCGCACTCCGGCCGGGTACCGGGTCCACACGGAGGTGCACCTGCACTCCGCGCTGGCCTACCGGGCGCTGGCGGCGGGTGCGGGCCCGGCCGAGGCCGGGCGGATCGTCCGGGCCTTCCACCGGCCGCCCCGGGCGGAGGCGCTGGAGCTGCTGGACGCGGCGCACGCCCGACTGGACGCGGAGCGGGCCCGGCTGCGGCTGGCCCGGGAGGCGGCGGGGGCGATCGCCGGGGAGCCGATCGGCGAGGTGCGCGCCTCGGACGCGATGGGCGTCTCGGAGCTGGCCGCCGCCCTGGGCGTGCGCCCCTCCGCGCTGCGGCACTGGGACGCGGAGGGCCTGGTCGTCCCCGACCGCGACCCGGTGCGGGGCACCCGGCGCTACACCCCGGCCCAGGTCCGCGACGCCCGGATCGTCCACCAACTGCGCCTGGCCGGGCACCGGATCGGGCCGCTGCGGGCCCTGCTGCCCGAACTGCGCGGCGCCCGTGGCCCGGTGGCGGTCACGGCGGCGCTGGCGGCCCGGGACGAGGGGCTGACCGCCCGTTCGCTGGCCCTGCTGGAGGGGGCCGCCGCGCTCGGCGCCCTGCTGGCCTGCGCCCGGGCCGGGGGCTGAGCCGGGGTCCGGGCCATCGGCCGGGCCGGACCCGGCCGGGCGCGGTGGGGAGGCGCGGGGCGTCAGGGGCCGTCGGCGGCCTCGATCTGCCGGATCAGGCGCTTGAGTTGGGCGACCTCCTCGCGCAGGGCGTGTTCGCCGGCGGGGGTGAGGGTGATCCAGGTGCGGGGGCGGCGGCCCTCGTAGCCCTTCTCGACGGCGACCAGGCCGGCCTTCTCCAGGACGGTGAGGTGCTGGCCGAGGTTGCCGGCGGTCAGGTCGAGGGCGGTGCGCAGGAAGCCGAACTCGGCGCGGCGGGCCTGGTGGGCGACGGTGAGGATGCCGAGGCGGACGCGCTGGTGGACGGTGTCGTCGAGGGCCTTGGCGGGGTGCTGCTCGGCCTCGGCGGGGCTCCCGGTGGGGCTCCCGGGGCGCTCGACGGGGGTCTTTGCGGCGGTCATCCGGCAGCCTGCGGGCGGGCGCGGCGGGTGGCGAGGCCGAACAGCAGGGCGCCGGCGAGTAGGTAGAGGGCGGGGACGCCGTGCTGGGTGGCGGCGGACCAGGGCCCGGCGCCGTGGCCCCACCAGCCGAAGGTGACGGGGGTGAGCTCGATCAGCAGGTAGCCGAGGGCGAACAGGGCCAGCGCCCGGCCGCGTTCGATCCGGGCCAGGACGAGCAGCGGCACGCCGATCGCGGCGGCCCCGCCGAGGAACCGCTGGAGCAGCAGGGTGCCGCGCGCGTTCGCGGCCAGGTGCAGGCCCCAGAAGTCGAGGTCGGCGCCGGGGGCGGGCTGGTTGGCGCCCCACCAGGTGGTGGCGGCGAGGGCGGCGACGGCGGCGGCCCCGGCCAGCACGTACGGGCGCACGGGGGTGTCGACGCCGCGGCGGCGGGCGCGGCGCAGGCACCAGAGGGCGGTGGCGGCGTACGCGGCGAGCAGGGCGAGCGTCCAGTAGGTGGGCGAGCCCTGGCGGGTGAGCGTGCAGGGCTCGCCGGGGCCGAGCGGGCCGCCGGGGCAGGGGACGGCCTCCTGGTGGTAGGTGAGCCGGCCGATCGGGACGGCACCCAGGGTGACCAGGCCGAAGAGCAGCAGCGGGATCCACGCGTCGCGCTGGACCGCCCGCACCTTCCTGGTCAACTCACCCAGGCCGGACAGGACTTCACGAGGGGTGCCGGGCAGCGGCACCGAGGCGTCTGTCATGAAGTCAGCTTTGCATCACAGAGCTGTTGCCGCAAGAGAGTGGAACGGGCCGGGCACGCCGAAGGGGCGGGTGCCGGTGGCACCCGCCCCTTCTCCGTCCTCGCTGACCTGCTGCTTTCCCCCTGCGCCCCGTCAGGCCCGGCCGAGGGCGCGGTCGACGGCGATCTCGATCACCACCCGCTGGGGGTTCTCCCGGGGCTCCCGGTAGCGCTCGGCGTAGCGGCGTTCGGCGTCCGCGACGGACTCCGCGTCCCGCCGGATCACGGCCCGGCCCTCCAGGGTGGCCCAGCGGGCCCGGTCGACCTGGCAGAGCGCGACCCGCTGCCCGGCCTCGCCGGCGGCGAGCACGTTGCGGACCTTGCGGCTCCCCCCGTCGCTGATCACCCGCGCGATGCCGGTGACCGGGTCGAAGGTCGCGCCGACCGGGACGACGTGCGGGGTGCCGTCGGGGCGCAGCGTGGTGAGGGTGCACAGCTGGTACTCGCGCCAGAAGGCGAGGTAGGCCGGATCGAGGTTGCGGATGTCGTGTGCCATGGTCCGCATGCTAGTGGGACCGGTGGGCGGACCCGGGCGCGGTGGCGGCGGGGCGGAGCGGTAGCGTCGCCGCTGGTGGGGGCGGTCTCCGCCGTGGTCGGAGGGGAGTTTCGGGTGTCGGCGGTCGAGGCGTGGGCGGAGGGTCCGGAGGCGGCGGACGCACAGGGGCGTTGGCTGTCAAGGGAGTTCGCGGTGGACGGGTTCGCGGGGGACGCCTCGGCGGTGCCGGCCCGTCCGTCGGCGGCGCTGCTGGAACTGACCGGGCTCTCGCTCGCGGACGGCCCGAAGCGGCGCGGCAAGCTGCTGCGCGAACGAGTGCCGCTGGAGTCGCACGGGCGGCTGGTGCTCTCGGCGTCCCGCCCCGAGGTGGTCGCGGCGGTGGAGTCGGCGAACGTGGGCCGGCTGCCGCACCTGGTGCCGCTGCGGGTCGGGCGGATGGCGGCCTCGCCGTTCGCCTTCCTGCGCGGTTCGGCGGGCCTGATGGCGCACGACCTGGCGACCACCCCGGTGAGCGGGATCGCCGCGCAGCTGTGCGGGGACGCGCACGCCGCCAACTTCGGCCTGTACGGGGACGCCAGGGGTCGGCTGGCGCTGGATCTGAACGACTTCGACGAGACGGTGTCGGGCCCGTGGGAGTGGGACCTGAAGCGGTTGGCGGCCAGCCTGGTGCTGGCCGGGCGGCAGGCGGGCGCGGACGAAGTCGCCTGCCGGCAGGCGGCGTTCGACGCGGCGGCGACCTACCGGCGGACGGTGCGGCAGCTGGCGAAGCTCCCGGCGCTGGACGCCTGGAACGCCTGGGACGCCATCGCGGAGCACCAGTTGGTGGAGTTCGCGGGCGCGCACGAGTTGAGCGGGCTACTGGCGGCCGTCTCGGCGAAGGCGCTGCGCAACACCGGGGCGAAGTTCGCGGCGCGCTCCACCGTCCGCACCGAGGACGGGGGTTGGCGCTTCGTCGCGGCCCCGCCGGTGCTCAGTGAGGTGACGGACCGTCAGGCCGAGCTGGTGGCGGGCTCGTTGACGTCCTACCGGCACACCGTCCCGGCGGAGCTGCACCCGCTGCTGGCCCGGTTCCGGGTGCAGGACGTGGCGTTCCGGGTGGTGGGCACCGGCAGTGTCGGCACCCGTTCGTACGTGGTGCTGCTGACCGACCGGCGGGGCGGGCCGCTGGTGCTGCAGGTGAAGGAGGCCCGCGAGTCGGTGCTGCTGCCGCACCTGGTGCGGGCCGGGTTCCCGGTGCCGGACGGGGGCGGGCACGAGGGGCGCCGGGTGGTGCTCGGGCAGAAGCGCATGCAGGTGGTGTCGGACCCGCTGATGGGCTGGACCAGCGTCGCCGGACTCCCTTACCAGGTACGGCAGTTCCGCAACCGCAAGGGCAGCGTCGACCCGGCGGCACTGTCCCCCGCCCAGCTGGACGACTACGGCCGGCTGACCGGCGCACTGCTGGCCCGCGCGCACGCCCACACCGCGGACGCGGCGCTGGTCGCCGGCTACTGCGGCCGGGACGACCGGCTTGAGGACGCGGTGGCCCGGTTCGCGGTCGCCTACGCCGACCAGTCGGAGGCCGACCACGCGGCGCTGCTCGCCGCGGTCCGCACCGGCCGGCTCGCCGCGGAGCCCACGCCGGGCGCCTGAACCGGCCGGCCGGGGCACCCGCCGCGATCCACGCTCGCTCGTGCACGCGTGCCATGAGCGCTCTCCTCCGAGGGGCGGGGGGTGGAGGGGCGCGGGGTGGAGGGGCGCGGGGGATCCGGGCCGCCGCCCTTCGACCGGCCTCCGGCAGGACCCCCGCGAAGCCCCGCGCCACACCGCCCGACTTCCGCCCGACTTCCGCCCGATCTCCGGACGACCTCCGTGCGGCCCGCTGCGGACGATCCGGTCCGGGCGCAACCGCTCGGGTTGCGGTTCCGTCTCCATTCCCGCAGGCCGGTGCGGGTGGTGGCCGGGGGCTGCCACATTGGTGGCCGAACTCAACGGCTCGGACAGGAGATTGACGATGGTTTCGGGGGACGGGGCCGTGTCGGCCGACATCGTGGTCGGTGCGCTGCTGCGGCAGGACGGGGCCACGGCCCTGGACCCGGAGGCGGTGGCCCGGGTGCGCCACGAACTGCAGCGCCTGCCGCGCTGGCAGCAGGCGCTGGAGGCCGCCGAGGCCGCACCGCAGGACGCCGCGGCCCGGGCCGCGCTCACCGGGGCCGTGGACGAGGTGCTCGGCTTCAACTCGGCGCTGGAGCACTCGCTCCGCACGGGCGCCGCCGGGGCCGGAGTCGCCGCCGGGGCCGGAGCCGGGGCCGGGGCCGGAGCCGGAACCGCCGAAGCGGCCGGGGCCGCGCTCTCCTTCGCGAAGGCCGGCGCGCCCGCCGCCCCGCCGGCCCCGGCCGGGCCGCCGCCGACCGTCCCCGCGCCCGCCGCGCCCCCGGC